>JALYUI010000607.1 GCA_030853845.1 Bacteroidota bacterium
AGCATGGGCCGCTGGCTGGCCTGGTCGCGGGCCATGCAGCGGTCGGCAATATCGCGGAACACCGGTGCGGCCACGTCGCTGCCATAAATGCGGCCCTTGCTCGGCGAGTCAATCACCACGATGCAGCTATACTTTGGCTTATCGGCTGGGAAGAATCCGCAGAAGCTGGTCGAATACGTCTTGGTATACTGGCCATTTTTGAACTTCCAGGCCGTGCCCGTTTTGCCCGCGATGCTATAATCCTTGGGCCGAATAGCCTTGGCGGTGCCTTGCAGCACTACCCCCTCCATCATGGCGTGCAGCTTGCGCAGCGTGGCATCGGAGCAGATTTTGGGGTTCAGCACCTTGGTTTCGTTGTGCTGCAATACCTGGTCGGCCTGTTTGATTTCCTTCACAATCATGGGCTGCACCTTCACGCCGCCGTTGGCCACGGCGTTGTAGAGGGCCAGGGTTTGCAGCGGGGCCAGCTTCAGCTCGTAGCCGATGCTCATGGTGGTGAGTGAAGTTCGGCTCCAGCTGCGGTCCCGGGGGTCCTTCACGTAGGGCAGCGCCTCGCCGGTCATCTGGAAGCCCAAGGGCTTGTCGAGGCCGAATTTTTTGAGGTAGTCGGTGTATTCGGTGGGGTTGTGTGAGAAGTATTTGTCCACCAGCTTCGCCACGCCGATGTTGCTCGACTTCTCGAACACCTGTTGCACCGTAATACGGCCGTAGCCGTGCGAGTCCGATTTCACGGCCCCGCCCACGAACATGCGGCCGTTGCCGGTATCCACCATGTCGTCGAGGGTCAGCTCGGGGTGGGCCTCAAACAGCGCCATCATCGAGGCCAGCTTGAACGTGGAGCCCGGCTCGGTGCGGCCCTGGTCGGCGAAAGCGTAGTTGTAGTCCTCCTTATAAGTATCGTCCGAAGCCTTGCCCAGGTTGGCCACGGCCTTGATTTCGCCGGTGGCCACTTCCATCAGAATCACGCAGCCATATTGGGCGTTGTTGTCTACCAGCGACTTATACAGCGCATTCTCGGCCACGTCCTGTAGGTTGATGTCGAGCGTAGTCTTGATGTCGTAGCCCGGCAGGGGCTTGAGCTCGGTGCCGTCGTACACGGGCTTCACGCCGCCGGGCACGCGCTCGAATAGTGCCTCGCCCGACTTCCCGGCCAGGCTGGGCTCGAAGGTGAACTCCAGGCCCGCGCCGTGCTTTTCCTCATTCACGAACCCAATGGTACGCTGGGCCAGCCCGCCAAACGGCCGGAACCGCTTGTCCACTTTCTCGAACAAGGCCCCGCCCCGGTTGTGCTTCTCCCGAAACACCGGCCAGGTCGCCATCAGCTTCTTCTCCTGAAAGTTGATTTGCCGCGAGTTCAACCGGATGTAACGCTGCTTTGCCGAACGCGCATTCACCAGCCGGCGGCGGTATTCCTGCACGCTACGGTCGCCGAAAAAGTGCGCCAGGTGCCAGGCTAGTGAATCGACGCCGGCTTTAAATTTCTCATTCTCCACCACGCCGGGGTCCCAGGCCACCCGGTAAAAGGGCAGCGAGGTGGCCATAATACTTTCGTTATCAGAGTAGATGTTGCCGCGCGTGGCCGGTACCGTTTGGTAGCTGATGCGGCGCTCCTGCTCCAGCGCCCGCCACTTGGCACCTTCCTGAAACTGAATCTTGGTGGCCTTCCAGAAAATGGC
The DNA here is from genome assembly GCA_030853845.1 of Bacteroidota bacterium. GTDB lineage: Bacteria > Bacteroidota > Bacteroidia > Cytophagales > Hymenobacteraceae > Hymenobacter. The sequence continues at coordinate 1,677 of JALYUI010000607.1, forward strand.
TCCCGAGAATACGGCCACCCCCAGAAAGGCCAGCCGCACCCGCGTCACGATAGACTTCTTAACGCTGCCTTTCATCGCGAATGGGGTTTAACTACGTGTTTATCTGACGCCTTCGCCTTGTGCGCGCTTGTACCTTTTTGTGCCGATTTTTGTCTGTCGGGCTTGGCCTTTCGGGGAGCCACGGGCGCGGCGGCTTCGGGAGCCGTCGCAGCCGAGTCGCCCAGGGCCTGGGGCGGGGCAATAATTTCGGGGCCGCTGTCTTCGTCTGAGCCGGGGGCGGAGCGGCGGCGGCCAGCCAGCTGGTCGGCGCGCAGGGCGGCGGTGGAGTCGCGGTCGGCGCGCGCGGCCAGGGTGTCGGCGGTCAGCACGGGCATCAGCTCCAGCTCGGCGGCATCGAGGTGGCCGGTGGGCACGGTGATGCGGAAGGGCGGCGACGAGCTTTCGACCAACCCGATGGCCGCTACCTTGCGGGCTACCTCGCTCTGCTTACTGGCTTCCATGTAGTCCGATTTCAGCGTAGTATAATCGGCGCGCAAGTCCTCAGTTTCCTGCTTGAGGCGCTGAATGTTGCGGCTCATGCGGTTGCCGTAGTGGGTGTTGCCGATGTAAAGCAGTACCAGCAGCATGATGAACAGGAGCTTGGGCAGGTAGCGCACCGGCAGGCCGTCCTGAAACAGGCTGTCAACACTCGTTACCCGGTCGAGCAGCGAGAACAGGCTCCACGAACTGCGTGGGGCCGTTTCGGCGGCGGGCTCGCGGCGGCGCTTTTCCCGACGCGGGCGCGGGACCGGCGCGGGCTCCGGCTCAGGCGCGTATTCTTCGGCTACGGGCTCGGCCACGGCCACTTCCGGCTCGGGCGCGGCCACCGGGCGCGGCACGTTGGCGCGGCGCGGGGTATCGACAGGACGAGGCGTGTTGGTGGCCATTGGTGGTTAGTGGTTTCGGATTGCAACCCGCAATTTAGCACTCCGGGCGCGGCTGTTCAGCGCAATTTCTTCGGCGTCGGCTTCCTCGGGCCGGCGGTTCACAGCCTCAAAGGGCTTGCTTTCATTGCCAAAGAAGTCTTTTTCGACTTCGCCGAAAAATTTACCCTTCCCGATGAAGTTTTTCACCAGTCGGTCTTCCAGCGAATGGTAGCTCATCACCACCAGCCGGCCGCCGGGGCGCAGCACCTCGGCCGTTTGCAGCAGCATCTCCTGCAACGCCTGCATTTCCTGGTTCACCTCAATGCGCAGGGCCTGAAAAACCTGGGCCAGGTACTTGTTTTCCTTGCCGCGCGGCGTGCAGGGCTGAATGGCTGCTTTGAGCTCGGCAATGGTTTCGAGGCGGCGGCCGCGCCGGGCGGCACTCACGGTAGCGGCCAGGGTGCGGGCGTTGGTTACCTCGCCGTACATCCCGAAAATGCGGTGCAGGTCGGCCTCCTTGTAGTCGTTGAGAATGTCGGCGGCCGTGAGGGGGCCGTCGGGGTCCATGCGCATGTCGAGCGGGCCGTCGAAGCGGGTCGAGAAGCCCCGCTCGGGCGTATCGAACTGGTGCGAGCTCACGCCCAGGTCGGCCAGCAGGCCATCCACAGGCAGGGCGCCCACCTCACGCAGCTCGGCCGTCAGGTCGCGGAAATTAGCCCGCAGAAAGGTGAACTGCGGGCGGGTCAGCTTATCGGCTTCGGCCTCGGCATCAGCATCCTGGTCGAAACTGAACAGGTGGCCGGTGGTCAGCTTTTCGAGGATGCGGGCCGAGTGCCCTCCCCCACCGAAGGTGACGTCGACATAGCGGCCACCGGGCTGCAGGTCCAGCGCGGCCAGGCACTGGGCCAGCATCACCGGGCGGTGGTAGGCCTGGTCGTTGTCGTAGTCGGTTGGGCTCATGCGGCGGGGCCGCCGAGCGGCGGAGTATCAACTGATAAAAACTTCTGGGCCAGCTTACTGAAGCTCTGCTGGTCTTTGATAAGGAACTCGTCGTAGCGGGCCGGGTCCCAGATTTCGCAGCGGTTGCCCAGGCCCACGATAATAGCTTCCTTCTCGATACCGGCGTAGCGCAACATGCTGCGCGGCAGCATAAACCGGTTGATGCTGTCGAGCTCTACCTCGGTCATGCCCCGGAAAAAGTTACGCTGAAACTGCCGGTATTCCTCATTAAACTCGTCCAGGGCCATCACCTTCTCGTGAATGACACGCCAGGCGGCTCGCGGATATAGTACCAGGCAGGGCTCGAAGCCACGCACCAGCACCAGCTGGTTGCCCGACTGCTCGGGCAGGTTGCCCTTCACCTTGGCCGGCAATACCAGCCGACCTTTGGGGTCGAGCTTGCATTCGTATTCGCCGGAGAGCAGGTTCATGGGCATAAGCCACCGGATGCGAGAGCGGCGACATAGGCAAATGTACGGGAAGCCTCCCGAAAACCAACCACGATTTACCATTTCCTACCACAAATGCAAAAAGCCCTTTCCAGCTTGAGAAAGCAGTTTTTGAGAGGTTTTTGGGTGGGGTCGAGAGAAATACCGCGCAGTAGCAGGGAGTTTTTGTCAAAGTGGCAGTTGATTTTGGGGCAACTATCGAAAGTCATCCCTATTGATAAACCCATCGGCTGGCCTTTAAGCTCGGCAGTTTTCCAGAAACCCTTAACTTACAGGCAAGATGAAACCTGCTGGCGGAATTTTACTGCATTTCTTATACCTGCTGCTACTGGGCGCGCTGCTGCGGCCGGCCGGGGCGGCGGCGCAATCGGCGGCCATTGCGCCGGTGCGGGGCGAAGTGACGGAGGCCGGCAAGGCCACGCCCCTGCCCGGCGCGCTGCTGCGCTGGCTCTACGATGCGCCCGTCGCGGGCGCTACTATTATCACTATTCCTTCCGACGCGAACGGGCGCTTCGTGCTGGTGCGGCCGGCGCGGGCGGCCTCGCGGTTGGTAGTGCAGGCGCTGGGCTACCAGCCCGATACGCTGGCCGTGCCCGCCACCGGCGCGCCCTACCTGCGGGTAGCACTGCGGGCCGGCGCGGCGCTGGGTGAAGTGGTGGTGACGGACCGTGCCCCCGCCTACTCGTCCCTCACCCCGGCCAATGAGCAGATGATTTCCAGCCGCGACCTCACCAAATCGGCCTGCTGCAATCTGGCCGAGAGCTTCGAAACCAATGCCTCGGTGGAGGTGACGACCTCCGATGCGGTATCGGGGGCGAAGCAGATTCAGCTGCTGGGCCTCGATGGCAGCTACTCGCTGCTGACTGTGGACAACCAGCCCGCCCTGCGCGGCCTGGCCGCCCCCTACCGCCTGGGCTACCTGGCCGGCCCGTGGATTGAGAACATCGAAATCATCAAGGGCACCGGCTCGGTGGTGAATGGCTACGAGGCCATTTCGGGCCAGGTGAACGTGAAGCTGAAGGAGCCGGAGAAAACCGACCAGCTGCTGTTCAACGCCTACGCCAACGACCTTGGCAAGTTCGACTTCAACCTGAACACTTCGGCCCGCATCAGCCCGAAATGGAGCACGCTGCTGCTGCTGCACACCGACCATCTGGGCAACCGAGTGGACCGAAACGGCGACGGCTTTCTGGATTTGCCGCTGGCCACGCAATTCAACGTCTTCAATAAGTGGAAGTACATCTCGGGCCACGGCATTGTGAGCGAGGTGGGCCTGGGCGCTTTGCACGAAACCCGGCAGGGTGGCCAGCTCGGCTTCCGGGATACCGGCGTGGCGGCCTTCACGCAGAATTACGGCACCACGCAGACGACCACCCGCTACACCGGCTACGCCAAAACCTCCTACACCTGGCCCAGTCGCCCTTTCCAGAGCCTGGGCCTGCTGCTGAGCGGCACCAGCCACGACTTCGCCGCGCGCTACTCGTTCGGCTACGACAGCTTTCATACCGACCACGACCCCGGCCTGCCGCCCTACCTCGTCACGACTCGCAGCTCGCGCGCCTACGAAGGCCAGCAGCAAACCGGGCTGGCTACGCTGCTCTTCCAAAGCGCCCTGGGCAACACTTCCCACGTGTATCGCACCGGCCTGAGCTTTTTGTACGACAACTACGACGAGCGTCTGACCGCCGGCCGCAGCTATTCGACCGAGACGCCGGCCGACCGGGAAGCCCGCGAGCACCGCCTGCGCCGCGAGCTAGTGCCCGGCGCGTTTGCCGAATACACCTACCAGAACAGCCGCAACCTGACCGTGGTAGCCGGCTTGCGCGCCGACCGCCACAACCTCTACGGCTGGCAGCTCACCCCACGCCTGAACCTAAAGTACGACCTGCTGAAAAACACGGTGCTGCGCGCCGCCGCTGGCCGGGGCTTCCGCGTAGCCAACCCCATTGCCGATAACGCCGCCATGCTGGCCAGCGCCCGCGAATTCGTCATCGGCAGCAACCTGAGGCCCGAAAAAGCCTGGAACGTGGGCGGCAGCGCTACCCAGTATTTCACGGCCCTGGGCCACCCGGCCACCTTTATTCTCGACTACTACCACACCGAATTCGAGAACCAGGTAGTGGCTGATATGTACACCTCGGCCGGCATCATTGCCATTGATAACCTGCCGGCCGGCGGCCGCTCCTACGCCCGCAGCCTCCAGGCCGAACTGCAGCTGGAGCTGCTAAAAGGCCTGCTGGTGAAGGGTGCCTACAAGTACCTCGACGTGCGCACTACCTATGACAACATCCTGCTGCCCAAGCCCCTCACCCCCGCCCACCGCGCCTTCGTGAACCTGGCCTACGCAAGTGCCTTCGATAAGTGGCGGGCCGATTTTACGGTGCAGTGGTTCGGGCAGCGGGCCTTGGCCCACGTGGCCAGCACGCACGAGCACGGCACCGGGCTGGCCTACACCCCCGAAACCGCGCCGCGCTACGCTGTGCTCAACTCCCAGCTCACGCGGGCCTTTAAGCGGCTGGAGGTGTACGCCGGCATAGAGAACCTGACCAACTACCGCCAGCCCGACCCCATCCAGGGCGCGGCCAACCCGTTTGGCCCCACCTTCGACGCGGCCATGGTGTGGGGGCCGGTGTACGGCCGGCTGACGTACGCGGGCCTGAGGTACCGCATCGAGTAACGCCCCAACCTAACCAGCGCTGCTGCCCTACCCCGGGCGAAAGACTGCCGAACTACTCAACTTTTTACGGCTACACATTTGTTCTGGCAACCGAACGCCTAAACTCTCCGAACCTCGAATATGAAGTACCTCCTCACTCTCCCCCTCCTGGCCCTGCTAAATATCACCGCTCCCGCAGCCCAGGCCCAGATGACACCGGCCGCGCTGGCCGTGGCGAAAGGTACCGCCACTGCCCAATTCAAAACCTCGGCCGTGTGCGACATGTGCAAAGCCCGCATTGAGAAGAGTCTGGCCTATGAAAAAGGCGTGCAGAGCGCTGTGCTCGACGTGCCCACCAAAGTCCTGACCGTGACTTATAAAACCGATAAGACCAACCCTGCCGCGTTACGCACCGCCGTGCAGAAAACCGGTTACGATGCCGACGAGCTCACCGCCGATGCCCGTGCCTATAACCGCCTGCCCGACTGCTGCAAGAAGACGAACTCGACGCACTGAGCCCGCGTGTGTTATTACAAGGGAAGCGTAGCGGACCGCGACAATGACACGGCACAACTATCCTTTCGCCTGCCACAACCGCCACCAAGGCAAGTAGGGCTGGTCGTGGTGCTCGTAATGATAGCCGAAAAAGTAGCAGCTCAAGAAAGCCCACAGGTGATGACGGAACTGGCTGCGCGAGCGGTGCGGGTTATCAGCCGAGTGCTCGCCCCGGTGCGGCAGGTAAGTGCCGAAGAAAAATAGTTGAAATGTGGCCAGCACGGCCGGCAGCATCCAGAAGACAATGACGTTGGCCTGCGGAAAGAAGATTTTCAGCACGTTGTAGGTCGCGGCCATCAGCAGCACCTGCCACCAAGCTACGTAGTTCCAGGCGAAGCGCAGGAACCAGGGCAGGAAGCCGGGATGGCGGCCGTCGTGGAAATCGGGGTCATCCTGAGTACCCACGTGGCGGTGGTGGGCGTGGTGCTTGGGCAGCTGCCCGGGAAACCAATTGTAGGCAAACAGGCCGGCGGCCAGCGTACCCAGCGCGTTGTTGAGGCGTTTGTTGGGGCTTACCACGCCGTGCATGGCATCGTGGGCGGTGATGAACAGGCCGGTGTAGAGGTGAGTTTGCAGCAGAGCCAGCAGGTAGGGAGCGGGCGAATGCCAGTTGGGCCGGTACCAGGCCAGCAGGTAGCCCAGCAGCGCGGCCCACAGCAACAGAACCAGCAGGGCCACAGCTACGCCGGCGCGGCCCAAAGGCGCAGGGGGCACGCGGCGGGTAGCCGGCAGGGCCAGGTTCGGGGCCGGTGTCGCCAGCGCCTCCATTAGTCCACAATAAAAAGTGTGGCCCCGCACACGCTGCGGCTCCGGTGCGCCTCGGCCCCGTCGGCCACCTGGTAGCTCACGCCGGGGCCAAGAGTAAACACGCGGCCATCAGCCAGCTCGGTTATCAGCTCACCGGCAGTTACCAGCAGAAAATGGCCTTTCCGGCACCAGTGGTCGGCCAGGTAGTCGGGGCTGTAGTCGACCATGCGTACCCGTACGGAGCCAAACTGCCGGGTACGCCAGATGGCTACTCCGGTGGTGCCGGCGTGCTTCTCTCCGGACACTTCTGCCCAGTTCGTGACTCCGAAAGGCAAGTCTAGTATCTGCATATTCAGCCGTTAAAACCTTACAAACCCAACAGCCGGTCGCGCACCTGCTCCATTAGCCACAAGGGCGTGCTGGTGGCCCCACAGATGCCCACCGACTGCCCCGCCCCGAACCAACCCGCGTCGATTTCGGCCACGTTAGAGATGAAGTGCGTTTGCGGATTCGTTTCCCGGCACACCTGGTAGAGCACCTTGCCGTTGGAGCTTTTGGTGCCCGACACGAACACAATCTGGTCGTAGAGGGCGGCAAAGCGGCGCAGGTCCTTATCGCGGTTGCTTACCTGCCGGCAGATGGTGTCATTGGCATTCACCAGGTAGCCCCGGGTTTCCAGCTGGTTTTTGATATTATAAAAACTGTTGGTGCTCTTCGTGGTCTGGCTGTAGAGGGTGATGTTGGCGGGCAGCTCGTGGGCCAGCAACTCGTCGAGGCTTTCAAATACCACCGCGTCGCCGCCGGTCTGGCCCAGCAGGCCCAGCACTTCGGCGTGGCCATGCTTGCCATAAATGAATATTTTTTCCTGCTTGTCGTAGCTGGTTTTGATGCGGTTCTGCAGCTTGAGCACCACCGGGCAGCTGGCATCAATCAGGGTCAGGTTGTTTTCCATCGCCATCTGATAAGTGGCCGGTGGCTCGCCATGGGCGCGTATCAACACCGCCTCATCGCGCAATTCGGCCAGTTTTTCGTGGCAGATAATGCGCAGGCCGCGGGCCTCCAGGCGCTGCACTTCCTCGTCGTTGTGCACGATGTCGCCCAGGCAATAGAGGTAGCCCTGCTCATCGAGCAGGTCTTCGGCCATCTGAATGGCGTAAATCACACCGAAGCAAAAGCCGGAGTTGGGGTCAATTCGGACGCTGAGCGACAGGTTCGGCATAGGACCACGGTAACCAACACAGAGCCCGCAAGGTTGCGGAAGGGCGAACTGATTGGCCCAAATTACGTCAATTCACGTGAATTTGGTTTGAATTTGGCCACAATGGAACCCTCGCTCCTACTACTTACGAGGGCCGCGGAAGCTTCGACTATTCCTTTACTTTACTCAGGCGCTGGGCCTCGTCTTCGCTCACGTGCCCGCGCTCGACCAGATAGTCGCGTACGGTGCGGAAGGCTTCGGCATCGAGGCCAGAGCCGGGGTGCGCCAGGGCGGCGTTCAGCAGCAGGGTTTTATCTTCATCAACATGCTTGCTCAGGCCCAGAAAGCCCGGCAGGTTGCTTTCCACCGTGAAGCGTAGGAAGCGGATTTCGGGGTTGCGCGGGTCGGCGCTCACGGCCTGTTCGAAGGTGCGGCTGGCATCCTGCACGTAAGTGAGCTTGTTGAACATCGAAGCATCGCGGGCGCGGATGGCCTCGGCCGCGCCTTTGTAGGCCAGCACCAGCGCGTCTCCGTCCTTGTAGTCGGCCAGCAGCTTATAGAATTTTTCGCCGGCGGCTTTGTCTGTGGCGGCCTGCTCGAAGTGATGGCGGAGGATGGCGGGGGCGAAGGGGGAAGTCACTGTGTGGGGAAGTGGGGTGAGAAGGGCTGAATGGCCGGCGGTTACAACCGGACGGCTCAGGCGAGGGTCGGCCCCGCCCCGAGCCACTGGGTTGGCAACCGGCCCAAACGGCCCGACACAGACACTGGCGTAGGCCACCAGCAAAAATCCGGCGATTTTAATCATCCCTGCAAAACTACGGTATCCGGACCTATTCCAGATTTTTAGACCGAAATGCAGTCGTCGGCCAAGCGGCAAGTTACCCCTTCCGGGCCGTCGTTCACATACCAAATCCGGTTGTTCATCATCATGCCTGGGCTTTTCAGAGCGTAAAAGAACATTTTGGATGTCTTTCACCCAATTGCAACGACTGGCCGGCTGCGATTCTAGCTGCTGTTTACCACTTTTTAGCCTGTAACGCTGACGCTCTGGCCGGCTTTACCCAAATTACTGACAATTCCGGGGGTCACCCAGCATTTGCGCCAGTAGCGGCAAGACATCAACCTAACTCGTATTGAGCATTTTTCGCCGGATATTAAGGTCGCGCTGGCTGCTGGATACTCTACCAACTAAGTCTGTTGGGCAACACGCTGGATTTCCACTGCCAAGCATACCTCAGCTCCAACGACTAATACCTATCGAATACGTTCAGCAAACAATGCATCTTTACCTCATAATAAGCACTTAAGCAAGGCGTTCCGCCAGGATGCCGGCCAGTTCGGCTACGCACTCGGTAAGCTGCTCCCAGGCCGGGAGCATGAAATACTGGTTCTGGTAGCGCGCCCCGGTTACGGGCGTATGCAGCACAGTAGCCAGGTCGAAGGCCGGACGCGGCGTGAACTCATTCACGCAGTGGTGGATTTCGCCGGCCGACGACAGCAGGCCCGCCCCGTAGAGCATTGGCCGGCCTTCGTGCTTCACCATGCCAAACTCGGCCGTGAAGAAATACAGTGCCCACAGCTGCTCGCGGGCGGGCGAGCCCTCGGGCTGGGCCACGTAGGCCTGCCCCAACTCGTGCAGGAAATTGGCCAGCCCGGCATCGAGCAGCATGGGTACATGCCCGAACAAGTCGTGAAACAAGTCTGGCTCGGGGCTGAAATCGAAGGCGTGCATGGGCCGCATGCGCGTCACAATCGGAAATTTGCGCTCGGCCAGCAGGGCGAAGAACGCCGGCGGGTCGAAAGGCCGGCCCACCGGAGCCAGCTGCCAGCCGGTTTCCTCGCGCACTACATCGCTCAACTTCCGGAGGTCGGGGATGGCCTCGCGCCGCAAGCCCAACCTCGCCAGGCCCTGGCTGAATGCCGGAGCGGCCCGCCGGTGCAGCAGAGCCGTCTGGCGGTCAAACAGCATTTTCCAGATGAGCTGGTCCTGATTGGTTGCGGGGGCGGTGGCTTTGGCGAACATGGCAGTGAAATGAAACGGTTGAAAGCAAGAAATGGGCGGTGGCAGGGCAAAAAAAAGCCCGATATCCTGGCGGATTCGGGCTTTTGAAAGTTTCTAGAGAAAGTCGGGTTTCATGCCTCGTCTTCCGGTAGCGCCAATCGCAGCCCGTACCCGCCCTGTTTGGGGGCGGTTGCCAGGTTTTGAATGCAATTGACGAAGTGGTGGCGCATGAGTGAGACGAATTTAAGGTGCGAATTCGAAAATGCAAGAATCTGCTTGCATTAATTTTTTATGAAGGGTCATTTCAGCGCATACCCTATTCCAGCTCGGTGCGTAGCTGGTACACACGGCGCAGGTTGCGAATGAGGCGGGCCGACTCGTCGAAATCCAGGGTCTGCGCGCCATCCGAAGCGGCGGTTTCGGGAGTTTCATGGGTTTCAAACACGATGCCGTCGGCCCCGGCCATCACGCCGGCCAGCGCCATGGTGGGCACAAACTCGCGAATACCGATGCCGTGCGAAGGGTCCACAATCACCGGCAGGTGGCTCTTGGCCTTCAGAATCGGCACGGCGTTCAAATCCAGGGTATTGCGGCTGGCCGTTTCAAAGGTGCGGATGCCGCGCTCGCACAGAATCAGCTTCACGTTGCCGCCCGAAAACACGTACTCGGCCGACGACAGCAGCTCCTCAATCGAGCCCGAGATACCGCGCTTCAGCAGCACCGGCTTGTCCACGCCGCCCAGCGCATCGAGCAGATTAAAGTTCTGGGTGTTGCGGGCACCCACCTGGAACACGTCGACGAAGTCGTGCATCTCCTCCACCTGCGACACCTGCATCACTTCGGTTACGATTTTGATGCCGCGCGCCCGGGCCATACGGTGGAAGTCGCGCAGCCCGTCCATGCCCAGCCCGCGAAAGGCGTAGGGCGACGAGCGGGGCTTGAACACGCCGCCGCGCATCAGGCGCACGCCATTGGCGATGAGGTGGTCCATCACCTTTTCCATCTGGGCCTCGCTCTCGATGCTGCACGGGCCAGCGCAGAGGGCCAGCGAGCCTTCCCCAATCGTCACGCCATCGCCGAGGTCTAGCACGGAGGGCTTCACGCGCCATTTGCGGCTCACCAGCTTGTAGTCGTCGCTCACGCGGTGCACGTCGCGCACGCCCGGCAGCTGGCCGATGGTGCGAATGTCCACATCCTTCTTCCCGATGGCTACCAGGTAGTGCGCGTGCTGGGTGGTGACTTCGGTGGCTTTGTAGCCCTGCTGCTTCAGGTGCTCGGTAATGGTGGGAACCGAGGCGTTTTTTTCGAGTTGAATTATCACGGAATGAACAAGTTAATTTAGAACGTCATGCTGAGCTTGTCGAAGCATCTCTACCGCAGTAGTAATTCAACCGGCCTAACGAAGTGGTAGAGATGCTTCGACAAGCCCAGCATGACGTTCCTGGGAATGGTGAATTGCCTTACGCCTGCTTGATGCCCCGAACAAAGCGGGCAGCAGCAGCCGGCGCGTCGTCCACATCAGCCAGGGCCTGAATGAGGGCCGAGCCAATAATGGCTCCCTCAGCATGGCCGCAGGCCCGGTCGAAACCCGCCTTGTTGCCGATACCAAAGCCGATGAGTCGGGGATTCCGCAGCTGTAGCGCGGCAATTCGGTCGAAGTAGGCTTCCTGGGCCTCGGCATCGGGAATGGTGGTGCCGCCGGTGGTGCCGGGGCCGGAAACCAGGTACAGAAAAGCTTCCGAGAGGTTATCGAGCCGACGGATGCGCGCCTCGGAGGTTTGCGGGGTGATGAGAAAGACGGGTTTCAGGCCGTATTTATCGAAGGTTTTTTGATAAAACTCCTCGTACTCATCGAGCGGCAGGTCGGGCAGGATGATGCCGTCGACGCCAACGGCGGCGGCCTGGCGGCAGAATTCTTCCACCCCAAACTGCATCACCGGGTTCAGGTAGCCCATCAGCAGCACCGGGGTATTGGCCACGGCGGCGCGCAGGCCCTTCAGCTGCTCGAACAGCACCGGCAGGTTCATGCCATTGGCCAGGGCCACGCTACTGCTGCCCTGGATAACCGGGCCATCGGCCAGCGGGTCGGAGAAAGGCATCCCGATTTCGAGGATGTCGGCCCCGGCCTCTACCAGCGCCTGGGCCAGCGGTATGGTGTCGTGCAGGCGCGGGTAGCCGGCGGTGAAGTAGGTATTGAGCAGGTTGCTTTTGCTCGCGAAGGCAGCTTTGATGCGGTCCATTAGTTTGAGGGAAGTTACCGTGGAGGCAACTTCTAGACGAGTTTATCGAAGTTTTTGAGGTAGGTATCCAAATCCTTGTCGCCGCGGCCCGACAAATTCACCACCACCACATCGTCCGGCCCCGCGCCGAGCTGGCCGAGGGCCGCTAGCGCGTGGGCCGTTTCCAAGGCCGGAATGATGCCTTCGAGCCGGCTGAGCTCGCTCACGGCGGCTAGGGCCTCGTCGTCGGTGATGGCGATGAAGCGGGAGCGGCCCACCTCTCCGAGGTAGGCGTGCAGCGGGCCGATGCCGGGGTAATCCAGCCCGGCGCTCAGCGAGTAGGGCTCGGTAATCTGGCCGTGCTCGTCCTGCATCAGCAGCGTGCGGCTGCCGTGGATGACGCCCGGCGTGCCCAGTACCGAGGTGGCTGCCGAGTGGCCCGAGTGGATGCCGTGCCCGGCCGCTTCCACGGCTACCAGTGCCACGCTGGGCTCATCGAGGAAGTGATAGAAGGCCCCGGCCGCGTTCGAGCCGCCGCCCACGCAGGCCACCACGTAGTTGGGCAGCTCGGAACCGGTTTTTTCCAGCAGCTGCTTGCGCATCTCCTCGCTGATGACGGCCTGCAAGCGAGCCACCAAATCGGGGTACGGATGCGGCCCCACCACCGAGCCGATAATGTAGTGCGTGTCGACGGGGTTGGCAATCCAATCGCGGATGGCCTCGTTGGTGGCGTCCTTTAGGGTCTGGCTACCGCTTTCAGCGCGGCGCACTTCGGCCCCGAGCAGGCGCATGCGGGCCACGTTGGGTGCTTGTCGCTCGATGTCGACCGCGCCCATGTACACCACGCAGGGCAGGCCCATCAGGGCGCATACGGTGGCGGTGGCCACGCCGTGCTGCCCGGCCCCGGTTTCGGCAATAATGCGCGTTTTGCCCAGCCGCTTGGCCAGCAGAATCTGGCCCACGGTGTTGTTGATTTTGTGCGCCCCGGTGTGGCACAGGTCCTCCCGCTTGAGGAATACCCGCGTGCCGTAGCGCGCCGACAGCCGCCGAGCCTCGAACAGCGGCGTGGGCCGCCCCACGTAGTCGCGCAGCAGCTGCTGCAGCTCCGCCTGAAACTCGGGGTCGGCCAGGATGTCGAGGTAGCGGGTGCGCAGCTCCTCCACGTTGGGGTAAAGCATTTCGGGCACGAAGGCCCCGCCGAAC
>JALYUI010000613.1 GCA_030853845.1 Bacteroidota bacterium
GAACTTTGTAGTTCGCGAGGTTGCGCCGTTGCAACGATTCCGTTCTGCCACGCGAACTACAAAGTTCGCGCTACTATGCTCATCGTCACCAACCTCAGCCTTTCGGAAAACGGCGTTGCCGTGCTCCAGCCCATCAGCTTCCGCCAAAAGCCAGGACATAAGCTGGCGCTGGCCGGCGAAAGCGGGGCCGGCAAAAGCACGCTGCTGCAACTCGTGGCCGGCCTCATTCAGCCCAGCACGGGCACGGTGCACGCCAACGGCAGCCGGGTGCGCGGGCCGCAGGATACTTTGGTGCCCGGCCATCCCGGCGTGGCCTACCTCTCCCAGAAGTCCGATTTGCCGCACGCGCTGCGCGTGGAGCAGGTGCTGCGCTACGCCAACAAGCGCCCTGAGGCCGAAGCCCGAGCCGTGTACGAAGTGTGCCGCATTGCCCACCTGATGCTACGCCGCACCGACCAGCTCTCCGGCGGCGAGCAGCAGCGGGTGGCGCTGGCCCGGCTGCTGCTGGGCGCGCCCCAATTGCTGCTGCTCGATGAGCCCTTCTCGAACCTCGACCGCACGCACAAGTGCCTTTTGCAGGGCATTATTGAGGAATTAGGCACCCGCCTGGGTATTACCTGCCTGCTGGTATCGCACGATGCGGCCGATGTGCTGGGCTGGGCCGACGAAATTCTGGTGCTGCACCGGGGCCGGCTGGTGCAGCAGGGCACGCCCCAGCAGCTCTACCACCAGCCCTCGGACGAGGCCACGGCGGCGCTGTTCGGCGACTACAACCTGGTGCTCGTGGCCGATAGACGGGCGCTGCTGCCGGGGCGGCGCTTCAAAAAAGACACCGCGCTGCTGGTGCGCCCCGAGCAGCTGCGACTAGGGCCGGAGGGCGGACCCGGCGCGGCGGGCACGGTGCAGGCCGTGCGGTTTCTGGGCAGTTATTCGGAAGTGGAAGTAGCGCTGGCGGCGCAAAACGTGCGGGTGCGGGTTGGCACTACCGACCTGCGGGCGGGCGATAAAACCAGCGTTTCGGTAGCGGCGGGGGCGGGCTGGAATGTTCCGCTGGAACCCGCCGCCGCGCCCGTCACCATTTAAGTTGGCCCTTGCGGGTGGCGGGTTTTCCCGGGCTCCCCGGCTGGTTAGCAAACGCTCTGGGGTGCGCCACGCGAATCTGCTCGGCGGCCACGCGCTGTAGGGCCACGGCCTCGGCCGGACTGATGCCGAGGGCCACAGCGGCCTGCTCGGTAGCCCCGAGGGCGCGGGGGTCGTGGTCGGTGATTTCGCCGAACAGCACGCAGGCGGTGAGGTAAGCCCCCCAGTTGCTGGGGTGGTAGTGGTCTGCGGCCCAGAGGTCGATTTTGCCGGGCTCGGGCGCGTAGGGGTTGCGCTGGGCGAGGCCGGTTTGCACGGCGCGCAACCAGGCGTCGCCGACCGGCGCAATGCCCTTAAAACCCGGGTTTTGCGCCAGCAGCCCGTAGTAGGAGTCGTGCAGCTCGCGGGTCATCGAGTCGATGGGCAGACCAGTGAAGGGCTTGCCGGGCGGGTAGCACAGGTCGGCGCGCGCCCAGGTTTGGGACAGGAACACACGCGCGGCGGGGCGGGCCGCGTGCACGGCGCGTTCGAGGCGGGTAGCGTAGTCGCGGAACTGTTCGGCGTGGCCCCCGCGCCGGAGCGGCAGCGCCCACATGCTGTGCTCTTGCAGCACCACGGCAGTCCAGCGCGCCTGCTGGATAACGGCCAGGGCATGGTCGTAGTGGTATTGCAGCGATTGGGAATTGATGGCCTCCAGATGCACTTCGTAGCGCAGGCCGGCTTCGGCGGTGAATTGCTGAAAGATGCCGGGGATGCCGCCCCACACCACGGGCTTGCCGGTGGTGGTCTCGCAGCGGGGGTCGGTGGCGGGCAGGCCGTAGTTTTCGTCGGTGACGTGGGCGGCGTTGTAGGCCAGCACGGGCTGGTACTTGCCGTGGAAAAAGCTGTTGCCCACGAACAGAATGGTATTGACGGGCGGAACCGCTACCGGGGTGCGGGCGGGCCGCCCCTGCGCCCCAGCGGGAACAGGCAGGCCCGGCAACAGGCCCGCCACGGCCACCATCAGCAGCTTACGTAGCGTTTTTATCACGAAAAAGAAAACGCGAACCAGGGGCCGGCGCGTAAGGCCCGCCGCTGCATTCGCCTTAAAAAGTGGGAACCGGGGCGCGCAAGAAACAGCTTTTTCCGCAAACTACCGCGCCCTCATCCTGCGCCCACTCCTCTACAGCAGCTTCTGCACCCAGCGCAGCGGCAGCCACTTCATGGCGCGGGCCATCAGGCCCCAGGGCCAGCCCGGCACGAAGGCCTGCACCGGCTCGCGCTCAATGGCCTTCACCAGGGCCCGGCAGCCGGTTTCGGTGTCCACCATGTAGGGCGTGCTCTTCACCTTGGCATTGATTTCGGAGCGGATATAGCCCGGGTACATGATACTGACCTTGATGGGCGAATTCAGCAAATCGGCCCGGATGCCCTCGGTGAGGGCCGAAAGGCCGGCTTTGGTGGCAGCGTAAGTCGTTTGGGCGCGGGGCATGCCGCGCATGGCCGCCACCGACGAAATCGTGACTAAGTGACCGGCGTTTTGCGCCCGGAAAATCTCCAGCGCCGCCTCGCACTGGGCCAGCGCGGCCACGAAGTTGGTCTGGGCCGTCTGCAGGTTGGCGTGGAAGTAGCCGGTGCCCAGCGAGGCCCCCTTGCCCATGCC
>JALYUI010000712.1 GCA_030853845.1 Bacteroidota bacterium
GGCATGGACATGCTCATCGGACCGGTGTATAAGTCGGGTGCGCGCCTGCTGGCCCGCTTCGCCCAGGAGCACCAGATTGTATGCGTGAATCCGCTTTCGCAGGACGGCGACCTCGTGCTCGACAACCCTTGGCACTACCTGTATGCACCCAGCGCCGCCACCCAGGGCCGCACCGCCGCGCAGTTTGCCGCCGGCGCGTTTGGCACCGGCCGGCCCGCCCTGGTGCTTTACGAAGATAGCAAGGACGATGCGGCCTTCGCCGCCGCCTACAAGGCCGCGCTGGAGGAGCAGGGCGGCAAAGTGAGTGGCCTACGCCGCTTCAACCCCAGCGTGGATGCCAGCCTCGCCACCGCTTTCGCCGGGCCTGACTTGGCCGCCGCCGGCCACGTGGTAGTGGTTTCCGATGACAAGCGCGTGGGCCCGTACACGTTGCGGCTGGTGCAGCAGCAGCCTGCTGCCACTCGCCCGGGCTTGCTCGCCCCCGGCTCTTGGCTCGACAACCCGAGCCTCGGCGTGGGCCAATTGAATGGGCCCAGCACCTACTTCATTCAGCCCAAATACTACGATGAGCAGCGCGCGGGCTATCGTCGGTTCCGGGCGCTGTACTTGCAGCGGCAGCGCCTGCCGCCGTCGGTTTTCGCCAATCAGGGCTTTGAGCTGTTGTTATATTTTGGCAATGCGCTGTTTCAGTACGGTCCCGCTTTCCAGTCCGGCCTCGCCGCCGCCAGCCAAACGCCCGGGGCCATTTTTGAGGGTGCCAGCTACCTCGGCGGCGCGCACGACAACCAGGTGGTACCCATCATCAAGCTCAGCGGTTTAGAATATCAGGTGCTGCGCTAGGAACTATGGTTGCTTTTTCAATGAATGTCATGCTGAGCGCAGCCGAAGCATCTCGCGTGCAGCAGTAATTAACCCAAGTTGCGGAGTAGGCTGGGGCTAAAAAAAGTCTGTTCCGCCCGGGAAAGACTAGGTTTGAAGTATTCGACCGCTTCAAGCCCCTTTCCCATGACAGAACAGACCGTCGCAATGTACTGCTTCATCGATGATTTCCTGCGCTTAACCCGTCCCCAGGCCCCCCATAAGCGCCACCTCTCCGACGCGGAGCTGCTGACCACGGCCCTGCTGGCAGCCCGCTTCTTCGGCGGCAATCTGGCTGCCGCTCGCCGCTACATGCAGCAGCATTGGGGCATGATAGCGCTGGACAAGAGCGGCTTTACCCGCCAGCTGCACCGCCTGCACGAGACGCTTAAGCAGCTGTTTTTCAGCTTGGGCCAGCACCTGAAACAGCTCAACACCGAGGCCCGCTACGTCATCGACTCGTTTCCCGTCGCCGTCTGTGACAACGTGCGCATCAGCCGCTCGCAACTGCTGGAGGGTGAGGCCTACCGGGGCTACTCGGCCAGCAAGCGGCGCTACTTCTACGGTTTCAAAGTACAGTTGCTCATGACCCACGACGGGCTGCCGGTTGAATTCTATATCCACGCCGGCAGCGAGGCCGACATTACGGGCCTCAAGGCGCTGGACCCGCAATTGCCCGAAGGCAGCGTGCTCTATGCCGATGCCGCCTACACCGACTACGCCCTGGAACACGCCTGGTACGAGGCGGAACAGGTAGCGCTGACGGTGGACCGCCGAAAGAACAGCAAGCGGCCTCATGAGCCGTGGCAAAACTTTTTAATTCAGCACTTTCGCAAAGGCGTCGAAACCACCATCAGTCAGATAACGGAGCGCTTCCCCAAGTCCATTCACGCCGTCACGGCCCAAGGGTTTGCCCTCAAGCTTCTGCTTTTCGTCTTTACCCACACCCTCGCCCAACTCGGCGCATAGGCCGCAACTTGGGTTTTCTACCGCGAAGAGTAATTAGTTACTGTTGCGGTAGAGATGCTTCGACAAGCTCGGCATGACGGGCTGTTTTGCTTTGTGCGGCGGGCCTGTATGAAACCCTTAGAAAGGGTAGCCGATGCCCAGGTTGAAGGAAATGGGGTTGGCTGGGCTGTTGAAGTTGCGGAGCGCCCATTTATTGGCGGCAGTGGCGGCGGCAGGGTCGTAGACTCTGGTGGCGATATCGAGGCGCAAAATTAGGAAGGTGAAGTCGAACCGGACACCGAAACCTGAGCCCACGGCAATCTGCCGGTAAAACTGGTTGATTTGGAACTGTGCGCCGGGCCGCAAGTAGTTGCCGTTGGCATCCTTCCGCTCCTGCAGACCCCAGACGTTGCCGAAATCAGTGAATACAGCCCCCTTAAAAAACCCGGAAATGGGAAACCGATATTCCACGCTGCCTTCGAGCAGCAGTTCGCCGGGCTGCTCGGTAATGTAGTCGCGCGAGCCATCGAGGCGCCTGGGCGAGTAGCCGCCCGGGCCGAGCCGCCGGGGCTGCCAGGCCCGCAGGCTTGTGGACCCGCCAGCAAAAAAGGACTTGTCGTAGGGCACAATGTACGGACTGTTATTCGTGGCATCGTCGTCGGTGCGGGTAAGGGCATGCACCACGCCGCCGTTCAAGCGCCACACAAAAAAGGTTTGCGGCGTGAGGTGGTAGTAGCGGCGGTAGTCGATGCTGATGCGCGCAAAATCATACACATTCAGCCCGGTGTTTTTGTATAGCGCACTCTTGTAAAGCCCGCGCGTGAGGCCGCCCAACTCCGCAAACACCCGGAGGTAGCGGGCATCGCGGGTCTGGTTGAAATCGTTGGAATTGTAGAGCGAGGTGAAGCTAAAGCTGGGCTCAATCTGCTTGTTGAAAGACCGGTACAGCGACGAGCCCTCAAAGTCGCGCAGCTCGTTGAGCCGGCGCTGAAAGCTGGTGTCGGTGCGCGAGTTCACCAGGGTGATAACGAATGGGGAAAATACGTACTGATGAAACGCCGATACCTGCCAGATATAATCGAACGACAGCTCGAAGTTGGAGCGGGCATATTCCGGCCGCTTCACATAGGTTTCGGAAAGCAGAAAGCGGGTTCTGGGATTGTAGCGCGTGAGGAAATGGTTGGTGCGGAAAGGCACCAGAAACTGGGGTAGCACCAGTGCCGCAGTAGCCCCCAGCTGGGTGGTGTACGTTTGCTGCGGCGCATCGCCTTTGGCCACGTTAACCCGCGTGAGCTGGCCCTCATAGCCGGCGCGCACCCCCATCTCCAGTACCTCGGCCCCCCCAAACGGGTTGCGGGTTTTCAGCCGCAGGTTCAGAAATGGGCCGGGTAGGTAGGCTACGTAAGTGCCGCCCACTTCGCTGGTTTGTGAGTATTTGGGGGCCGGTGAGGCGTTGACAACCGCCACCAGCACGCCGGTGCTCGGGTGTAGGC
>JALYUI010000719.1 GCA_030853845.1 Bacteroidota bacterium
AAAAAAATAACCCCCCCCCCCCCCCCGCAAAATAGAGGCCAAAAGCAACAATTAATTCCTCGCCGCAACTCTGGCTTCCCGTGGCTCGGTAATATTCCGGCGCATTGGCAGGTGGTGCAGTTGAAGAGGATGTGTGTTTCTATCCTAACTGGCAGTACCCCTAAAAATTTGGAAATCATTAATCCTGAAGAAACAGTGAATTGGTTTACGCCCGGTGATTTGTCGGATAGAGAATTAGAATTACGGGTATCTGAAAGAAAATTATCTGCTACAATTTTAGTTAACAATGGGCTCAGTTGGTTTCCAAAAAATTCGATTATGATTGTCGGGGTAGGCGCATCATTAGGTAAAGTAGGAGTCACAAGCCTAGCGGCATCAGCCAACCAGCAGATTAATGTTCTATTAATTCAAAATTTAGCTTCTCCTTGGTATGTTGCTTATCAGCTCCAGGCTCTACGAGAGGTTTTATTTGCTCATTCCCTCGCTTCTACATTACCTATCTTGAGTCAACAGAGAATGGGAGAGACAATGGTTGCTTTTCCTCCATTAGAAGAACAGCATATCATTGTCAATCATATTCGAGCAAAAACCGAGGAGTTTACTGTGCTTAAAAGACACGTAAATAATAGCATCAAACTATTCCAACAAAAACGCGCCTCGCTCATCACTGCTGCCGTGACGGGGCAACTTGCATTAACCTGACTTGCCATGCACCTGCGTAAGCTGACTCTGACCAATATGCGAGCCTTTCGCACCGCCGAATTTGATTTTCTGGGTAAGGCGGGCGTGCATCTTATTGTGGGCATAAATGGAGTGGGAAAATCGACAGTATTAGAAGCATTAAGGGTTCTATTGTCAAAAATCATTCCTGAGATTGAGAAGACTGGCGTTCAGCCTGACACATTTGCCACAAAAGACAAAGCTTTCATAACAGAAGGTGAAAAATTTTTGGCAGCATCGCTAACAGGAGAAGTAATGAATTACCCTTTCTTCAACATAGTTGACCATAAAGCGCAGGCAAGTGTAGAAGACAATCGGCCGGTTGGGCCAAAAGTGCGAGCATCGAGATTAAAGAGAAGCTCTGAGAAACCCGACCCGAATTTGCGCGACTCGAACAGAGAACAAACAGTTGAGACGCCTGACGTTGCAGATTTTTTCTTTCAACTTCCACCTACTGATGAACGCGCAATAGCCTTAGAACTAGCTTCTAAATCAGGCAGTAATTCCGCAATTTCTGCGCCTGACAAGGATGTTTTGCTTAAAGAAGTGCAAGCAAAATTGGTTGCTACTAAGCAAAAGGTTTTGGCGGTTTACTACTCACCACACCGTTCTCTTACAACTCGAAAAACAGCCAAAGTTGGCCGAACACAGAAGGCCGCTTATGTTGAAGCACTTGACGATGAACGAAGATTCAGTATAAAAGATATTGCTGATTGGTGGAGTATTCGTGAACAGGCTGCATTAGACCGGAAAGACCGTTCGGAGATAACAGAAATAGAAGCGTTGTTTAAGCATGTTGTAAGCACATTCCTTGATGCTTGCGATAATTTACAGCTTGCTACCGCTGATGACAAAAGAGATAGGCAATTATTGCTTACTAAAAATGGGCATACGCTTGGCGTTAGCCAACTTTCCGATGGTGAGCGTAGTGTTCTAGCTCTAACGCTGGATTTAGCCCGTCGGCTTTATCTAGCTAACCCTGGCTTGCCTAAGCCCACCAGCAACGGCACCGCAATTGTTTTAATTGACGAGTTGGATTTGCACCTTCACCCAGGTTGGCAGCGCGATGTAATACAGCGGCTGGAAACTACGTTCCCGAAATGCCAATTCATTGCTTCTACGCACTCGGTTCAAATTATTGGAGAAGTCCAGCCTGACCGCGTAACATGGCTAATTGCCGGGCGGAGCCCTTTCAAACGGGCTCAATCATATGGATTAGAAGCCGGGTGGATTATTGAATTTTTGATGGGCGTACCCAACCGTAACATTGGCGTTGCTAAGGAGTTAGAAAACGCGAACCAGAGCTTAGCAAAACAGGATTTCCCAGAAGCTCACCGGGCTTTGGATGAAGCAAGAAAGCTAATGCATGGCCCTGATGGTGAACTTACCGAGCTAGAGGCTGCTACTGATTCATTGGAGGCTTTATACGATACCGATGCGGAAGATTAATAAATACGCACAGCCTCCAGAACTCAAAAACTGGCGACAATTAGCAAAGCAAGCTGGGGTTAACTTCACTTATGAAGGGCTTCGAGACGATGCACCTGTAAAAAAGGCTGTTCACACGGCACTGCTATCTGAGCAGGGTTATTTGTGCGCCTATACCGGTATTCGGATTGATGAAATTTCGTCCCATTTGGAACACGTCAAAGCGCGTACATATTGTACTGCTGACGAGAAAACGGATTACCAAAATCTAGTGGCTTGTTACCCAATAGGAGGCGAATGCGAATTTGGTGCTTTCAAAAAGGATGATTGGCCCGACTACGGTAAACCGTCAGAGGTAAGGCTTTTTATTGGGCCGCTGGATAATCAATGTGAAACCAGTTTCGATTTTGACGACAACGGTTACATAAGTAGTAGCGCAGTAAACGCCGGAAGTAGTTCAGTGAACGACCCTGCTCAAAAAACAATAGAGAAATTAGCTCTTGACCATAAAGAGTTAAATACAAGGCGCAAGCAAGCAATAACTGGTGCTATTCGTCCCCTCGGCAAACCACTTACCGCCGAGCAAGCACAGGTTATCCTTGCTAAAATTGAACAACCGAAAAATGGGCGCTTACGGGAATTTTGTTTTGTCATAGAACAAGCTTTAGAACGTCATCTTCAAAGCCTTATTAAATAGACTTATGGCCCACGCCCACACGTCCGAAGCCGCTTTTGAAACCGAGCTGGAAGCACACCTGCTGGCCCACGGCTACACGTCGCTACCGGCGGCGGGCTACAATGCGGCGCGGGCATTCTTCCCGCAGGAAGTATTGGGCTTCATTCAGCAAACCCAGGCGCAGGAGTGGGAGAAACTGGGCAAGCTGCTGGGGCCACGGCTGGAAACCCAAATCATTGACGACCTCACCCGCTGGCTCGACCAACACGGCTGCCTCGCCACGCTGCGCCACGGCTTCAAGTGCTACGGCCGCACCCTGCGCGTGGCCTGGTTTCGGGCCGCCCACGAGCTAAACACCGAACTCAGCCAGCGCTACGCCGCCAACCGCCTCGGCCTCACCCGCCAGCTGCACTACAGCCCCCGCGACCGGGCCAAAAGCCTCGATGTGGTGCTGTCGCTCAACGGCCTGCCCGTGGCCACCCTGGAGCTGAAAAACCCCTTCACCGGCCAAACCGCCGCCGATGCCCTACGCCAGTACCGCCGCGACCGGGACCCGCGCGAGCCGCTGTTTGAGTTCAAGCGCCGCACCTTGGTGCATTTCGCTCTCGATACCGAAGTAGTGTGGCTGGCCACCCGCCTGGCCGGCGAGGCCACTCACTTCCTGCCCTTCAACCAGGGTCACAATGGCGGGGCCGGCAACCCGCCCAACTCCACCGGCCGCGCCCTCCGCACGGCTTACCTCTGGGAAGACGTGCTCGAGCGCCATTCCCTGCTCGACCTGCTGGCCCGCTTCCTGCACCTCCAAACCGAGGAAAAGCGCGGCAAAGACGGCCGCCGCGCCAAGCGCGAAATCCTGGTTTTCCCGCGCTACCACCAGCGCCGTGCCGTGCAGCACCTGCTGGCCGCTGCCCAGGCCGAAGGCCCCGGCCACAACTACCTCATCGAGCACTCGGCCGGCTCCGGCAAAAGCAATACCATTGCCTGGCTGGCCCACCGGCTAGCTTCGCTGCACGATGCGGCCGGCACCCAACCCGTTTTCGATGGCGTAGTAGTCGTGACCGACCGCACCGTGCTCGACCGGCAGTTGCAGGACACCATCTACCAGTTTGAGCACCGGCAGGGCGTAGTCCAGAAAATTGATGATGATTCGGCCCAGCTCACGGCCGCGCTGCAAAGCGGCGTGCCCGTCATCATCACCACGCTGCAAAAGTTTCCGTTCGTGACCCGGCACCTGGCCCGCGCCAACGCCGAAGCTGCCGCGCCACCCAAGCCCACCACCCGCCGACGCAAAAAGGACGCGCCGCAGATTGAGCCCACCGCTACCGGCGCACTACCCACCAAGCGCTACGCGGTGCTAGTGGATGAGGCGCATTCTTCCCAAAGCGGCGACGCCGCCACTGAGCTAAAAGGCGTGCTTGCCGGGGCCGACCTGCAAGCCGAAGCCCGCCGCCGCGCCGACGAAGAAGGGGCCGCCGACCTAACGGCCGTGTATGAGCAGATGGCCCGCCGGGGCCAGCAGCCCAATCTGAGCTTCTTCGCCTTCACAGCCACGCCCAAGCATCGGACGCTGGCCGTGTTCGGCCGCCTGGGCTTGCCCTTCGACCGCTACCCCATGCGGCAGGCCATTGAGGAAGGCTTTATTCTGGACGTGCTGAAGTCGTACACCACCTACGCCACGTACTTCAAGCTGCTCAAGTCGTCGGAGGAAGACCCCAACCTTGACCGGCGGCGGGCGGCCCGCGCCCTCACCCGGCACCTGCGCCTGCACCCGCACAACATCGCCCAAAAAACAGCCATCATGGTCGAGCATTTCCACGCCACCACCCGCCACCGCATCGGGGGGCAGGCCAAGGCGATGGTTATCACCGGCTCGCGCCTCGAAGCCGTGCGCTACAAGCAGCAATTTGATGCCTACATCCGCGAGCACGGCTATCCCATGAAGTCGCTGGTCGCCTTCTCCGGCTCAGTGACCGACGACAAGCTGCCCGACGTGAGCTATACCGAAGTAAAAATGAACGGCGGCTTACCCGAAAAGGAGCTACCCGAAGCCTTCGACTCCGGCGAATACCAGGTACTGCTGGTGGCTGAGAAATACCAAACCGGCTTCGACCAGCCGCTGCTCCACACCATGTTCGTGGACCGCCGCCTCTCCGGCATCCAGGCCGTCCAGACCCTGAGCCGCCTCAACCGCACCCACCCACTCAAGGAAGACACCTTCGTGCTCGACTTCGTGAATGACCGCGAAGAAATCCGCAACGCCTTTGCCGATTACTACGAAGGTGCCACGATGGGCGAAGAAGCCGACCCCAGCCGCCTCTACACCCTAAAAGCCACCGCCGATGAATCGGGCATCTACCACCCTGAAGAAATAGCCGAGTTCAGCCGCGTATTCAGTCAGGGCGTGAGCCGCCTGCATCCCGCTGCCCACCGCACGCTAAACGCCTTGCTCGACCCGCCCGTGGACCGCTTCCGCCAGTTGCTGAAAGAGCACCTGGAAGAAGGCGAGCTGTGGCGCAAAAACGTGCAAGCCTATTTGAATCTCTACACCTTCCTGAGTCAGATTATTCCTTTCCAAGATTCCGACCTGGAGCGGCTTTATACCTTCCTGCGCTACCTCGTTCTCAAGCTGCCTAAGCGCCCATCGGAGCCGCTGTACTCCTTTGACGAAGACGTGCGCCTACAATACTACCGCCTGCAAAAAATCAGCGAAGGTGCCATTGTGTTGAAAGACTATCGAGGCCACGCCCTCAACGGCCCCACCGAAACCGGCACCCGCTCGCTAGTGGAAGAACCAATGGCTCTGTCCTGCCTCATCGACCTGATGAACGAGCGGTTCGGTACCGAATTCACCGATGCCGACCAACTCTTCTTCGACCAGATTGTGAAAGTAGCTCTTACGCACGATTGTCTTATTCAAGCTGCCCAAGCAAATCCACAGGAAAAGTTTGCCCTGGTTTTCGCCTCCATGCTCGAAACCTTATTTGTTGAGCGCATGGACCAGAACGTGGATATTTTCTCTCGCTTCACAGCTGACGATAAATTCCGCAAGGCCGTATCCGCCTGGATGGCGGGCGAAGTGTATAACCGCCTGCAAGCCCGGCCGCAAGAGCCAGTTACTGAAATGACCTTGGCCCTTGAATCTAATTGAACCAGTTAACCAACCTAGCTCCACCAACCTTAACTGGCCTGCTTCTATTTTTAATCTCAACAAGTCAGCTTTTGATTTTTCATTTCTAAAAGATGTTATCTTTAACAACTTTTAGAAATGAACTATCTCGCCGTCCGTTCCCGCTTCGCCGCCCAGGGCCTCGTTTCCAGCCACGAGTTGCGCCAGGCTTTCCCCGATTTCGACAAGCGCCGCTTGGTCGAATGGCAGGCCCGCGGCTACTTGCAGCGCATTGTTAACCGCTGGTACCGCTTCACCGAAACGCCCGTTGATGAGGCCCTGCTCTGGTTCACCGCCAACCGTATCTACCAGCCCGCCTACCTATCCCTGGAAACCGCTTTTTCCTACCACGGCCTCATTCCCGAAGGCGTGTACACGCTCACTTCCGTGAGCCCGCGCAAAACCCAGGAGTACCACACGCCCATCGGTACGTTCCGCTACCAGCACCTGCTGCCCCGCCTGTACTTCGGCTACGAAGTGCTGCGCCCGGCCGCCGGCCGCCCCGTGCTCATGGCCGACCTCGAAAAGGCTCTACTCGATTACTGCTACCTGCACCCCGAGTTGCGCACCGCCGACGACTTCGCCGCCCTGCGTCTGAACACCGACGTACTCCAGGCCAGGCTCAACCCCATCCGCCTCGCCGATTACCAAACCCTATTTGCTAACCAGCGCCTCAACCAGCGCGTCGAAGCGTTGCTTTCCCTCCTCCCGGTCCATGCTTAGCCTCGCCCAGATTCAGGCCCAGTACCCGGCCGCGCTCCGGCCCTTCAGCCGCTTCATCCTGCGCGAATACCTCCAGCACAAGCTGCTCCAACTCATCTACGATAGCCCGCTGGCCGGCCGCTTTTTCTTCCTCGGCGGCACCTGCCTGCGCATCGTCCACGGCAACAACCGCTTTTCCGAAGACCTCGATTTCGACAACACTGGCGTCACCGCCGCCGAGTTCGGCGAGTTGGCCAACATCGTGGCCCGCGGCATGGAATTGGAAGGCTACGAAGTCGAAATGAAGATGGTGCTCAAAGATGCCTACCACTGCCACGTTCGTTTCCCCGAGTTGCTGTTCAAGGAAGGCTTGAGCGGCCACCGCGAGGAGCGCATCCTCATCCAGCTCGATACCGAGCCCCAGCACTTTGCGTTCGAGCCGGTACCCTACCTGCTCAACCGCTTCGACGTCTTCACCCAAATCCAGACCACGCCTCCTGACCTGCTCCTGGCCCAGAAATTCTATGCCATCCTCAACCGCGTCCGCAACAAGGGCCGCGACTTCTACGACGCCGTATTCCTGCTCGGCCGCCAGGTCACGCCCAACTACGCCTACCTCACCCAGAAACGCGGTATCGAAACCCCCGCCGACCTCAAAGCTCAACTCCTGGCCCACTGCCAGACCCTCGACATGCAGGCTATGGCCGACGACGTGCGCCCCTTCCTCTTCAACCCCCGCGAAGACCGCCTGGTCACCCTATTCCCTCAATACATCCAGCAGGTGCTAAGCTGAAGCTAGCTCCCCCCGAAACCAGAACGAGCGGACCATCTAGCCCGCTCGTTTCATTTCACACCTCAAAATGCGGCCTGTCTTTGAAGCCTAGCCAGTCGCCGCCCCAATGCACCCGCGCATCGGCCGCCTTCATCAGCCGCGCAAACTTGCTCAGCAGCAACCCCGACCACGACACCTCCCCATCCGGCAGCAGAAACGCCACGTCCAGCGCCGGCGCCGGCAGCGCGTTATGCTTCGATTCGCCGCCCCGCTTATACGTCACCACTGGCCCCGCTTGCTGCGTCCTTGTTTATACAGCTCATCCTGCCGCTCCGGGCTCCGGTAGCACTCCGTAATAATCGGCCGCCCGGCCAGCCGGAGCACCGGGTCGCCCAGCCACCGCGCCAGCGCCTGCGCATAAGCCGCCGCCAGGCTCGGCACCGCCTGCCCCAGCCGGGCCGCCTGCACCTTCAGTTGGACGCTACTCAGCTGCGGCGCCACCCGCTCCACCCCGCTTGCGACCCTATTCGGTGACATCAGTTCCCACGCTAGTAGAATCTGTAACCGATGCCGCCGGCGCTGCCACGACACCCACCACCGGAGACCTGACCACATTTTCAGGTCTCTGCAGCGCCTTGCGAACCGTCGCCCAGATAGTGACGATAGCCACGAGCGCCTGAATGATAAGGTGCCCATAATTCTCAATCTTGTCGGGGTCCGGCGGCGTGAGTTCATTACTGGCCACCTGACCCACAAGGGCCGTTGCGAGGATATGGGCAAGGTGCCCGCTTTTCGTGCTACTAAACATGATGAGGATATTGGTTACAAATACGAAGTATGTTACAAATTTACGTAACATTTTGCAACATAGTTGTTAGTCATCAATTCCAGGTGTTTGCATTTTCAGGGCAGCCCCTCCGGGCCGGGCTATCCGCCACTCCGCTTCGCTTCGGCCCTGCGGGCAGTCTCCCGTTGGTCGGCTTGGCTCCTATCCCTGCTGCGGCCAGCACCGCCCAGATACCGATGACTCACCCAGCTACCCCAGCCGCTACCCAGACGCTCCGCCGACCCGCCGCTGGCCATGCCGCCCGCCTTTCAGGACGTGCCGCCCGTCCATCCCCACCAAACCCACGCCCCAGCCCCGGTCGTCGTTTCGCTACGTCGCTACCTTGCCCCGCAGGGTTTTGGACTCCGTACCTCCGCCCAAAACCCCACTACGCGGCGTCCGCTCCTCCGCTCCACGCCGCCCCAGCCCTCTCCCCATCACACCGCTACAAAAGCCACATTTGAGGCCATAGACACAGCCCAAACGCCCGCCCACCGCACCACGGCCCCGCCGTGCCGGGCCTAAAACAGGCCCCACACCGCGCGTCCGCCTCCCCGGATTAGGTGCAGGCCGCAGGCCAAAAACGCCTGCCGCCCGCCAGCAAAGTTTGCGTTCAGGCCACGCAGGCAGAAGCAAGGCCCGCTTCGCGGAGGTTCCATTGGGGAGCACCCCAAGCCCCCGCCATCATGCCCTGGCTAACGCCCGGTCATCCTCCTCGGCTTCCGCAGCCTCCCGTTGGTCGGCCACTGCCGCCTCACAAGGCCGGCTGCGCCGAGCATCCATTGGGCGCTGGCCGCCCCAAACCCCAGCTAAAAGGCATTTAGGTTTTCAAAGCAAGGCGCGGGCGCTCCAATTTATTGCACTTTATAAAGTTAGCTGCCTGGCCATGCATGCCAATATTTGCCATATATTTTATTACCAAATGTAACAAAATGTTACATTATTTCGTATCTTTAGTATGTAGTCCGGGATAGGCCCGGACGCCCGCCCTACCCGGAGGCCTACGGCGCGGGGCACCCACGGCTAACATCTACAGCCATGCAACCCAACCAACTTTTGCAGCTTGCTGCTGCCGCCTGGAAAGGCCCCGCCCTGTGTTCATTCTCGGGCATCTACATTTCACAGTCCGCCGCCACCTATGGCAAGGGCAGCACCAGCTGGCACGTCATGCTCAGCCTGGCCACGCGGCCGGAGTGCCAGCCCTCGGGCGGCTTCGCCGGCTCTTCACCCTGCCCGTTTGAGGCGCTGCGCCTGGCCTTCCGCGCCATGCGCGCCGCGCACCCCGGTTTTGCCTTCGCGGCCGTGTGGGAGGTAATGAAAGCCGAGGATGAGTTTGCCGGCGTCCCCGCTCATGCCTAGCGTAGCCATTGCCCCAGCCGCGCCCATCGTGGGCGCGGCTGCTAGCAAGCTCGCGGCCTTGCACGCCACCCTTGCCCGCCTGGAGGCCAAGTTTCCGCCCCGCCCCCAGGTTGCCCCCCAGCCCGCGCCGGCTCTCGTTTCGCCGGTTTCCGTGGCTACCACCGCCGCGCTGGCCCGTGCTCATTCCGCCCTGTTTGATGCCCGCGCCGCCAAGTACGCGCTGCGCGATGTGTACGGCTCCCGGCCCGGTCGTTTTGCCCAGTTGCGCGCCGCCATTCTGCGCTGCCGTGAGGCCAAGGCCGCATACGCCGCGGCTGCGGCCGCCTACCACGCCAGCCCGGCGGGCGCTGCCTTGCAAGCCGCCCGCGCCAAGTACCCGCGTTTCTAGCCATTCGGCCCGCGCCAGCTGTGGGGCGGGCCCCTTATACCCCTTCATTTCATGGATTACGAACCAACTGAGGCCGAATTAAACGGCCTGAGCGGCGATGAAATGGCCGCTGATGAAGTCCAGGCTGCTTTCTACGAGCAAGAAGCCGCCGCCCGCGAAGAGTGGGAGCGCCAAGCCTATTACCACCACGAGCAAGAGCAGCAAGGGTGGGACGATGGCGAGTACGAACAGATGATGTTCGAGGTCGAAGGCTACTAGCCACCTAGCAAAAATCAATTCTCTAACCAGGGGCCGCCGAGTCGGGCGGCCCCACAAACCCGCCCCATCATGGCCAAAACCGCCACTCCTTACCAGCCCCAATTGCTCGACCCGCACAGCGCCGAGCCCCAGCCCGTCAACCCAAAAAACGGCCGCAGCTTCAAGCTGGCCGAGCTATACCAGTTGCTCGATTGCCAAACGGTAGAGGTGATACGCCTCACGCCCGAGCTGATTTTAATCGTCGACGAAGAAGGCAAGTTCCGCAACCCGGCCTACCTCAATTTGCTGGCCACTTACCTGTGGCACCAGCACCAGCCCGCCGCCCGTGGCCGGGATTCCATCGTGGGGCGCGCCATCCTATGCCACGACAAGCAATTCCGCTAACAAAATCGGCAATGGGGCCGGCCGCCAACAGGCCCCACCTTTTTCATTCCCAACCCCCAACCATTTCCCGTTATGTCCACCAAAGTAAAAGCTCAGCGCAGCGCCGCCACCGAAGCCGTTGCCGCTCCCACCTCCGCCCCTGAGGCTCCCGTGCTCACGCTTAGCAAGCCCACTACGGCCGCGCCGGCTTACCTCATCGAGAAGGCCGACGAGGCCACGGGCGAAGTCGTGCAGGTGTCCCGCTTCCGCTACCTGCCCGGCCACCCGCGCCAGGTGCGTTTCGATGCCAAAGCCGGCCAGTTCAACATCGGCGGCACCGTGCCGCTCGGCAACTCGCTTTCCTTCATTCCGCTGGCTTGGCGAGTATTTCAGGACGACATTCTGAACATGGGCCGCAAGCTGTGGTCCGAGCTGTTTTTTGCCGATGACAAAGGCGCCGTGTGCGCCGTGCTCTTTCACGGCTACAGCGTCGAAAACCTGTACCGCCTCATCGAGCCGCTGTTTTACGACGACCTGACCCTGGCCGACGTAACGGTGAAAGTTACGGTCGAAAAGAAACAGACCACCAAAGACGGCAAGACGGCCACCTACTACATCGCCCAATTCAGCTACGAAGCCGCCGACGCGGCCGAAGTAGCTGCCCGCCACGACTTCGCCCGCGACTTCCCCATCTGGCGCGCCGAAACCTACACCGGTGCTGCCGATATGCGCATCCAGCACGGCTATACCGTGCCCGTCGAGGACGACCCGCAAAGCCCGGAACCGGCCGCCGCCGAGCCCGTTGCTCTGCTGCTAGCCGCCTAATGCCCCGGCCCTCACGGTAGCTACCGTGGGGGCCACCCGGCCACTCATTTCTAACAAGCCACGCCATGAATTCCACCGACCCGCCCCAATTGCTCATCGAGCAACCGCCGCACGACGAAGCCGAAGCGGCCTTACTGGCCCAGCTCCCTAAAGTGCTGGTCGCCGCCGGCCCGCTGCCCGACGACCTGCGCGACTTGGCCCCCGCCGTGCGCCAGCTCTTCCCCGCCCCGGCCTACTTGGTCGGCTGCGGCAGCTCCCATATCTGGCTGCACCGCGCCGCCGACCCACAGCGCCTGGCCCTAATCCGCTAACCCTCTTTTCCTAACCGTCATGTTTCACGCTCTTACCCATCACCCCGCCCTGACTCAGGCCCAGCACCGCGCATTGCCCCAGGTCAGCAATACCGACCTGTCCAACCTAAAGGCCGCGCTGCTCGGCAAACCCAATACCCCCAAACATGTGGCCCTGGCCTACGGCTCTCACTTTCACACCGCCGTGCTGGAGCCTCCGCACTACCAGCGCACCGACGAACGCGGTATCAAGTGGGCCGACCTGGAGCAACTGGCCCGCCAGGTGCGCCGGCAGCGCTATTGCCGCGACGTGCTTTATCGGGGCCAGGCCGAACAGTCCTACACCGCCACCCACACCGATACCGGCGTAGCGGTGAAGCTCCGCCCCGACCTCTTGGTGCGCAGCCGCGCCGGCCGCCAGCTCACGCTTATCGACTTCAAAACGACCAGCAGCCCTGACTTGGCCCACTTCCTGATTACCATCGAGAAGTACGACTACGACCGCCAGGCCGCCCTGTATCTGGACGTACTCGGGGCCACTCGCTTCCTCATCATCGGGGTGCAGAAGCGAGTACCGCACGAAGTGTGGCGCGTTGAGCTAACGCCCATGCCCGGCCTCATTGAGCAGGGACGCAAGAAATACGCGGTACTGATGCGCCACCACGCCCGGCAAGCCGCCGGCTTGTCCACTCCTCACGTCCGGCCAACGCCATTGACGTTGGCGGCCTAACTTGCTACTATTCGTTTCACCAACAGCCTTCTTACCACCATGGCAACCTTCCATATTTCCCACACCAGCGGCCAATACTGGTACCACCTCCGCGCCGACAACGGCGAAATTGTCCAGTCAGGTGAAGGCTATACCACCAAGGCCAGCTGCCAGAACGGCATCCGGTCCGTACAGGCCAATTGCCAGCCGCAGCGCTTCGAGTCATTCTTCAACGCCGGCCAATATGGGTTCAACCACGTCGCAGCCAACGGCGAAATAATTGGGCGCAGCGAGAAGTACACCACCGCCCAGGCCCGCGACCACGGCATCCAGGTAGTGTTGCGGGATGCTCCTTCGGCCCGAGTTGAAGACCTGAGCTAATTGTGATTTCCCTTAGATGAGAGGAAGGCAGGAGGTTAATTGTGCAACAAGCTGTTGCACAATTAACCTCCTGCCATTTGCTTCTATACTGTTCTAGAAACGCGGCACCAGCTAGGAAACCGCCACCTCACAAACAGCAGAAGCCCCCGCACCACCTACGACGACTCTCGCGTGCAACGCAAGGCTTCAGTGGATACAAAGGCTTCTTTCTATGCGCCTAGCGGCTGTGCACGCAACAAATATAACAGTTAGCCCACGGCCATCTTGCCTGCCTCATGCCATAGGAATCCCGGTAACGGCGTCGCCAACTCCCAGGTAATGGCCATGGGCCGGTTGCCCTTATGGCTGACGTACCGCACGGGCCCCAGGAACACGTACGGCATGGTCAAACCCGCCGCATCCTGATTCTGCTCGCGCACAAACAGCAACAACTGCTTCCCTTGCGCCTGGTGCCGAATGTAACTGAGGCCCTTGGGCGTGTCTTCCGCCGTGCTGTTCTGCGACTCCCAATGAAACAGCGTGTCGCTGATGGCGTAGTCGTGGTAGAGCGTAGTGGGCGAGTAGTTGCGGCTCGACTTCTCGAGCGTGACGAACAGCAGCTCCGTGTTCAGGGGCGCGATGTAGCAGACGCCCTCGCGCACGGACGGATTGCGCTCAAACGTCCACACGCCAAACGCGCACAGGATTTCGTCGCGGCTGTAGCGGCTATGCAGTTGCAGCGCACACTGGTAAGGCAATGCCACCGCCATCGGCGGGATACTGATTTGCGCTTCGCAGACGTCCAACACCTCCAGCACCTCCGCCGTGAGAGTCGGCATGGCTCGCAGCGTGGCCAGGCTATCCAGCAACGAAGCCAGTTCCAGCTTGGGCCCCGGCTTCTGGTACAGTAGGTAGTGCAGCATTAGCCCCATTTCCGGGCCCAGCGGAAGCTTCAGCAGCTGCGGCAATTCTTCAACTGCCTCAAACACCCGCCGCACGAAGGCCAGAAAAGCGGGCCCATTGGCTTGCGCCAAACGCCAAACACTGCCCACCAGCTGCTTTTCCGTGGCCGCCAGCTCTGGCGGCGCCAGCACCCCCGCCCGGACCTTCAACGCCGTCCAGCCCCGGTCACCGCGCGAACGGTAAATATCCACCAGCGCAAAATGCGTGTGTGCTAAAAAGGTAGCCAGTGTGAGCGGCAGCGCGCTTTCCAGGGCAAAGCCGCGTATTCGACGTTCGAGCACCCGCACATTCTCACCAGTGGCCGCCTTGATGTTGTCGAGAATGAATTTCATGGCTTCGCGCTCCATCTGGATGCTGCACCCCACGGGTAGCCGTGGAAAGCCGGCCTCCGCTTCGCTCAGCACCGAGCCGCCGGTGCGGCCCAACAGCGCCCGAAACTTCTGCTCATAGCTGTATTCCTGCCGGGCCTGCCCCACGAAGTCCAGCACCGTCAAACACTCCTTGCTCTCGTGCAGGCGCAGTCCCCGGCCCAGCTGTTGCAAGAACACCGTCAGGCTTTCCGTGGGCCGCAAAAACAGCAGCGTATCCACTTCGGGAATATCAACGCCTTCGTTGAAAATATCCACCACGAACAGGTAGTTGAGCTCCCCGCGCCGCAGCTGTGCCACCGCCGCCCGCCGCTGCTCCGGCGTGGTGTCGCCACTAGCTAGGTAGCTAGCATTTAGGCCCGCCGCCTGGAACTTGGCTGCCATCAGCCGGGCATGCTCTCGCGTGGCGCAAAAGCCCAGCGCCCGCGCCTGGTGGGGCGCCAGCAAATAGCGCTGTAACGCCCCCACAATGGCACTAACCCGCACATCGTTGCCGGTGTACACGTTGGTCAGGTCCTCGGCGGCGTAGCGCCCATTAGTCCACCGCACGTTGCGGTAGTCCACCGGGTCAGTGATGCAGAAATACTGAAACGGCACCAGCAGCCCCCGCGCAATAGCTTCGGGCAGCCGAATTTCCGCCGCAATGGTGTTATCGAAGTCTGGCAGGATGCTCTCCCCGTCGGCCCGCTCCGGCGTAGCGGTCAGCCCCAGCAGAATAGTAGGCTGAAACCAGGCCAGAATCGGCCGGTAAGACGCCGCTGCCAGGTGGTGCACCTCGTCAATCACCAGGTATTGGTAATAGTCCCTTGGGATGGTTTGCTGAAAGAAATCCAGCCGCGACGCGAAGGTTTGCACCGATACAAACAGGTACTCAAACTGAATGGGCTGCTCATTGCCCACCCACAATTCCCCAAAGTTGGCTTCTCCCAGAATGTGCCGAAACGTCGCGCGGGCCTGCCGCAATATCTCCTCTCGGTGCGCCACAAACAGCAGCCGCGGCAGCGTGGTAAACTGCTTGGCAAACCGGGCGTAGTCAAACGCCGATACCACCGTTTTGCCCGTGCCCGTGGCCGCCACCACCAGGTTACGGAAGTGTCCCCGCAGGCTTCTTTCCACCGCCAGCCGGTCCAGGATTTCCTGTTGATACGGAAACGGCCGGATGCGAAAGTTGGGTAGTGAATCGGCCTCCGCCGTGCCGCTATTCTCCTGGCGCAGGGCCCGGGCCAGCTTCAGTCGTTGCTCGGGCAAGCTGCTGTACTCCTCAAATTCCGGCGAGTTCCAGTAGGTCTCAAACGTGCCCCGGAACTTGTTCAAAATGGCCGCATTGTCCTGGGCCGTCACTTTCACGTTCCACTCCAGCCCGCTGGTCAGCGCCGAGCGGCTCATGTTGCTCGACCCAATGTAGGCCGTATCGAAGCCCGAGTTACGGCTAAACAGATAGGCCTTGGCATGCAGCCGCTCGTGCGCCGTGTTGTAGCTGATGCGCAGTTCGGCCCCCGGCAGCGCCGCCAGCGCATCCACTGCCTTCTGGTCGGTGGCGCCCATGTAGGTAGTCGTAAGCAGCCGCAGCGGCTTGCCTTGCTCCGCAAACGCCTGGAGCGAGGGCAGCAGCAACCGCAACCCACTCCACTTCACGAAGCTCACAATGAAGTCAATCCGGTCGGCCGTGGCAATTTCCTTCTTCAACTCAGCTTCCAACGACAGCTCCGAATTCCCCCCGCTGAACAGGTCGCTTTGCGAAAACCGCAGCGCCGGCTCTACCCCATCCAAGTGTTTGCCCAAATCGTGCTGCGCGGCCAGCGGCAGTTGCAGCCGCGGCAGCACCGCCCGCAGCAACTGCCCTTCCGGCGCCAGGTGGCTACCCGCCGCCAACACGTCCGACTTCTCCTGCAGGTAGGCAATTATTCCATTGGCCAGCGCCAGCTGCTCGGCCACCTCCTCATTCTTGGCCAGCTGCCCCAGCACGCTGCCCAGCAGCTGCGTCAGATGCCGCGTGATGAACACGGCCGCGTCATCGGCTCCCAGGTTTTTCTCCGCAATAGCATAGGTAGCCGATTCTAATGCAGTAAGCTGGCCCCGCAGCTGTTGCGTGACGAGGGTTTCGTAATGGCCGGTTTCCAATGGGTAGCTTGTTTAGGCTGTTGAGCACGCAATAAAAGCCCGATTTTGAGGCCAACCTCAAAATTAACCTCCCCAAGTCCCTTCTACTGCTTCCTCCGTTCACCAGCGTGCCAGTTCAATCCCGCAATTCTATCGACAGTGTTGAGAGAATTCCAGGCCATTACAGGCAACGCAATTCTTGTGACACTGTCGCAAGAATCTCCGAATAGCTACGGCCGGGCTGCCCGAGTTACTGAACTCCCGTTCCTATCCCCATACAAAAGGCCGGCCCCTAGCGAGTAGGAGCCGGCCTTGCCGGTAATTGATGAGCGGATGCTAACCCAAAGACTCCGATGTCTGCGTATCCATAGGCGCTGCATCCTTCTCCGGGGCTATAATCTTCGCAGCCTGCGCCGGCGCGATAATCGGTGTACCTGCCACCAGTTCCCCAAACAGCGGGTTAGCTGGCAGTTCTTGCCTGCCGTTGCCGTCCGGCACCTGGTTGAAGATAACCAGCTCTTCGCCCGGCGTGCTTTGCGCCAGGTGGTCCACCAGCACCTCCTGCCCGCTGTTGGCGTGCAGCGCCTGCGTGAGCAGCGTGTAGGTGCTCACGTCCACGTTGTAGAGCTGGTTCAGCTCGTTCATCTGCATGGCAGCATCCTCAGCTGCCCCGATGGCATCGGCCAGGAGTTGCGTGTAGCGCCTGGCCTTCTGGTCAGCTTTGGCCCGCAGGCGAATAGCGCGCTTCATGCGTCGCTTGAATTGAGTTTGATAGGCTGTAAGTGCCATGATGTATTGAATGAAGAAGTGAAAAGAAAACGGCCGGCCACATTAGACCGGCCGCTTTGTGCCGAAGAGTCCCCGGCTTAGGCCACGTACTCAATTGCCAGCGGGTTCGTGCTGTTGTTATTGAGAGCGTAGAACTTGCCGTTAATCTGCTGGTAGAAATTGATACCCACCACAGCCGTCACCAGATTAGCAGCGGCCGGGGCGGCCGGGAAAGTGGCTACCACCGCTTGGTTGACCAGAGCTGCGCCGCTTACGGGCAGGATGCCCAGCGGAGCCGCTACCACGCCGTTCGTGAAGGTCATTGCCTCCATATCCAACGAAGAGGCCGCGAAGATTACCTCGAAGTGTGTGGTGCCTTGCGGAGCCGCGATGTCCGAAGCCGGGTTCAGGCTCGGAATGTTCATCGTCACGTCCGCGCCAGCGCCCATCACCTCATAAGGGAAATACATGGTCTGGCCAATACCGGCCCCGGCGTTGAAGTTGAAGCCGAGCAGCGGAGCCGAATTGCTGGCATCGAACACCCGCTGGCCCCGGTCGTTCGTGTCGTCGAGCCCGATGACCTCGCGCATCACCTTCGTGAGGCGGGCGGCCAACAGGCTGTCGCTGGCCGAAGCAATAGCCACGCGCAACGAGTCGCGGAGCAGTTTACTGTACTTGGCGGCCAGGCCAAATTCAGAAGCATTTTCGCGGGTACGCGCCCGGCTCGGGGCGTTGGCGAAGGCCGCTTTGTCGCTGGCCGGTTTTTGGGAGATGTTCCCATTTTTGCTGAACACCAGGCCCCCTACGGTGCCCTGGATGCCAATAATGCCCGTTTGACGTGCCATAGTGGTAAGATATTAAAAGTTGAAAATCTGTTGTGTAGTGGCTGCTTGCACTATGCGACCTTGCTACCAGGTGCAGCCCACCCCGTAGCGCCGCTTGTTTTTGTAGTTGAATTGCCGCCACTGGCGCGGCGTGAGCACACCCGCTGCCCCGCACTTCCAAAGCCCGCGCCGGGCGGCCACCGCCGAGGCCTGCTGCGCGGCGCGGCCGGCTACCCGGTGCTTCGGGTCCCAGGCCCACGCCCAGCCGCGCACCACCAGCAGCGAATCCAGCGCCAGGGCCGGCCCGCCGGCTACCGGCAGCCGCACCGTGGCCAGCGTCCGCCCGTATAGGTCCACGCCGCGCCGCCCGAGTAGTACCGGCCGCTCAGGCCGGAGCAGCCG
>JALYUI010000230.1 GCA_030853845.1 Bacteroidota bacterium
GGGTCGAGCGGCTCATACGTGGGGCCGGCGGTGAGGAGGACGTGCATGACGCTTTGCTTAATGAGGAATGAAAAATGAGGAGTTGGATTCGCTGTGCCTGATGTCAATTCTTCATTGCTCATTCTTCATTCCTCATTAAGCGAAGCGTCAGCTCGGCCACAATTTCCTCGGGTTCCAGCATGCGGCCGGGGCCGGTGAGGCCGCTGGCCAGCTCGCCGCTGGGCGAGTCGAACACGTGGTTGCCGTAGCTGCGCAGCCGCGCCAGGTTCTGCGTCACGGCCGGGTGGGCGTACATGTCGAGGTCCATGGCCGGGGCCAGAAATACCGGGCAGCGGGCCGACAGATACACCGCACAGAGCAAGTTGGGGCACAAGCCGTTGGCTAGCTGGCCCAGGGTGTTGGCGCTGGCCGGGGCAATCAGCAGGACATCGGCCCATAGGCCCAGCTCGACGTGGTTGTGCCACTCGCCGGCGGCGGCATCACGCAAAAAGCCCGTCAGCACGGGCTTTTTGGAGAGGGTGCCCAGCGTGAGCGGGGTCACGAACGCGGCGGCCGCTTCGGTGAGGATGACCTGCACTTCGGCCCCGGCCTGCACGAGCAGGCGCGTGAGCGGGGCGGCCTTGTAGGCGGCTATGCTGCCGCTCACGCCCAGCAGGATGCGCCGGCCGGCGAGAGGAGTTGCGGCGGCAGTGGGAATCACGGGAGCTTGGTCGGACATGGCAGAATTACACGAAAAGAACGTCATGCAGAACGCAGTGAAGCATCTCTACCGCAATAGTAACTGAATTACTGCTGCGGTAGAGATGCTTCCCTGCGTTCAGCATGACGTTCTGGTAAACAGTCAGCCGCAACGACCCTAAAACAGCTCGCGCGGAATCGGAACTTCTTCGGGCGCGGGAGTGGTGTAGGCAATTTTGCCCTGCAGGAACTCCTCGATGGCCAGGCTGGTGGGCTTGGGCATGCGCTCGTACGACTTCGATACCTCGATTTGCTCGCGGTTTTCGAACACTTCTTCCAGGTTGTCGACAGTGGAGGCGAACTCGGCCAGGCGGTCGTTCAGCTCTTCCTTCAACTTGATGGACAACTGGTTGGCGCGCTTCGAAATCACGGCGATGGCTTCGTACACGTTGCCGTTGTCGCCGGTGATGTCGGCGATGTTGCGCGTGACGATGGAGCTCGATACGGCGTTGGGATTCAGTTTCATATGAGGCAAGTTGTTAATTTCTTGTTGCTGGTTTCTCGTTGCTGGTTTCTCGTTGCTGGTTTCTGGTGGGGGCTATTAGCCAGGTTGAAAATCAACCAGCAACTAAAAACCAGCAACCAGATACCTTAGTTAGCTGCGGCCGTGGGCAGGGCTTTCAGGCGGGCAATTTCTTTCTGGGCAGTATCGTACATGGCCAGGGCGGCCTTCAGGTTCTTGCTTTGCGGGTAGGCATCGACAAACTGCTGGTAGAAAGCCACTACGTCGAGAAAACGTTCGCGCTGCTTGCTTTCCACGCTTTCCACGGCCCAGGCGTACTGGGCGCTGAGGCGCAGAAAAGAGGCCTGCTCGGCGTAGGCCGAGGCGGGGTATTGCAGCTGGAAGTTGGTGAGGGCCGTGACGGCCGCCTGGTTGTAGCGCAGCGAGAAGTAGAGGCGGGCACTTTCGAACGCCTTGTTTTCCAGCTTTTTCTGGAGCTCCTGGGCCATGCCGTCGGTTTCGGCACGGTGGGCGCTGGTGGGGTAGCGGTTCAGAAAATCCTGGATGGATTCGATGGCCGAAATGGTGTTGGTCTGGTCGAGCTCGTATTCCGGCGAGTCGAGAAACAGCGACTTGGCGTGCAGAAACGAGGCTTCTTCGGTGTATTCCGAATTAGGGTAGGTATCGGTGAAGCTCTTAAAATAGAACGCGCTGAGCACGTAGTTGCGCTGCTTGAAATTGGTGTTGGCGAAGTAGAACTGGGCCTTCTCGGCCTCGGGCCGGCCCTTGAGCAGCGGAATCAGGTCTTCGAGCAGGGAGCCGGACCGGAAATAGTCGCCCTTGTCGTAATACTGAATGGCAGCTTCGTATTTTTTATTTACATCGGGGCTTTTCAGCAGGCGCTGGTAGTTGTTGGAGCAGGAGCCCAACACAAGCGTACTAACGAGCAGGAAAAGAACCGGAAGGCGGGAAATCGGCATAAGGGGTGCAAAGGTAACGATTGGAGCCGGGGAAGGCAAACCCCGGCCCCGACTCCGGCTAGAGTGCGGGATACAGGGCAATGGTTGCAGGTGAAGCACCTCACCCCCGGCCCCCGGTTCGCTTAATGCGCGAAGCCTGCGGAGAGGGGGAGCCAGACGATTTTTTGTCTTACTCAGCCTCAGCCTGGGTTGAGGAATAGCTGCAACGCGGTGATAGGTTTGCAGAAAACCGCGTCGTTAGGCAGAAAAGCCGCGTAGCGGTGATAGATTTTCCGGCGTTTCTGTCGCCGCTACACGGCTTTGTGGTTTACTGGCGCGTTTCTCTACAAACCTGCCGCCGCTGCGCGGCTAGTCTGCAGCTTGGGTTATCTATTTGGTTTTGGTGGCAGCCGAGGCGGTGGGCGGAGTAGCAACTTTCTTCGCCGGGACTTTCTTCGCCGGGGTCTTGGGTTTGGGGCGGCGGCGGCGGACGGATGCTTTCTTTTTGGGTTTGGGCTTGGCCTTTTTGGGGCGGTCGTCGAACTGCTTGCCCAGTACCTGGCGGCGGGTGGGGCGCTCGGCGGCCCGCCAGGAATAGCCTTTCAGGCGCTCATCGTCGGGTTTCAACTCCTGAGCCGGGATGAACTTGGCCTCGGGGTTGGCCAGCACCGATATTTTATTCAGCTTGTTGTCGGCGAAGAGCAGGCGCATGTTGGCCGAGAGCAAGCGGTTCATGCCGGTGGTGGCGGTGTCGCCATCGAGGGCGTAGAAAATGCTTTCGGCGTTGCCCAACACGTCGACGCGGCGCATCTTGTCGTTGCGGAAATAGGCGCGCATGCTGCGGCCCTTGGTCTGGTTGAAGTTCAGCAGCGTGTCCTGATTGACGGCGAAGGCATTGCCGAAGAGGCGCATCTCATCCACCTTGCCCCGCTTCGAGCGAATCTGCATCGAGTCAGACGTCAGCTGGTTGTTGGTGTGCCAGAGCACCGGGTCCTGGTTCAGGTAGATGATGCTGTCCTGCCGGTCGTAGGTGAGCGAGTCGCAGATGCCCTGCATGCTGCCCCGGTAAATCTGCACCTTGGGGAAGGCGTAGAGCACGGTGCGCTTGGTGGTCTGGCCTGGTTTAGCCTCCACGCTGATGAGCGTATCGGCGGCCATATATAATGTATCCTTTTCGCTGATGTTGCGCACCACCGGGCGGCCACCATAAAGCTTGGTACGGCCCAGGGCGCGCCAGTAGCGGCCGAGGTCGCCGCGCAGGGTGAGGTTGTCCTTCTTCGAAATCAGCGACACGTGGCCCTTGGCCACCCCGTACTGCTTCACCTCGTCGTACACCAGCTGGTCGCCGCCGAGCAGGTAGTTGGGTGTGTCGATTTTGGCGTTTTTCTTGAAGTCCGACACCCGCGTGAGGGTGTTGTAGTTGCCGCCCTCAGCGTAGAGGTTGCCCTGCTTGCCCTTGATGCGCGTGGGGCCGTTGAAGTAGGCAATTTTGCTGACCGTGTTGTAGCGCAGCGTGTCGTTGTTGAGCTCCGAGTCGGGCGTAACGAGGTGCACATTGCGCTTGAAAACAAAGACTTTGGTGTTGGTATCGTAGAAGCCCTGCTGGCTGTCGAGGGTATTCTGCGGGTCGGTGAGATGGCCGGTTTCGGTGTAGGCAGCGGTTTTATGGTTGAGGTCGTAGTCGAGGCTGGGCGAGGTCAGGGTCATGCGCGGGTCACGCATCACTACGTTTCCGGTTATGCGGGCGGTGCGTTGGGCACCATCGTAGAAGCCGTGGTCGCCGGTAATGGTCAGGGTATCGCTCTGCACCACGCGCACGTTGCTGAAAGCTTCGACCTGGTTTTTGTCGAGGTACTGGTAGGCCGAGTCGCAGTACAGAAACACGTCGTCCTGCTGAAAGCTGACGTTGGTGAGCAGCTTACGGATTTTCACGCCATT
Source organism: Bacteroidota bacterium (assembly GCA_030853845.1). Lineage (GTDB taxonomy): Bacteria > Bacteroidota > Bacteroidia > Cytophagales > Hymenobacteraceae > Hymenobacter. The sequence continues at coordinate 4,078 of JALYUI010000230.1, forward strand.
GAAATCCCCCCCCACCAGCGCCCCGGCCGTGAGCAGCTTAATGGGCGAGCCCTGAATCCCGGGCGGTGGCGTGGGCGTGGGACGCGGTGCGAGTGGGCCGGTGGGCCGGGCCACGGTGGGTGCCGGCTTCGGCGCGGCAGCCGGTAGCGCCCGGGCAGTGCGCACGCCCGTGCTGGGTGGCGGCGTGGGACGCTGGGCCTGCGCCCGGCTCGAATGCCCCAGCAGCAAGCCGAGCAACAACAGCAGAAAGAATCGAAACAATGACATGCGGGCCTCAAAGGTACGGCAGGCGGCGGGGCCTAACGCGACGGGGCGCGGGGTAGTATCCGGGCACAAAAAACCTCGGCCGGGGGCTGGTACTTTTGCCCCTGCAACTCCTCCCCTACATATGCTCGATTCCGTCCACCAGTTTATCGAAGAACACCAGCTTTTCAACCTCGAAACCGATGCCGTGCTAGTGGCCGTGAGCGGGGGGCTCGATTCGGTGGTGCTGCTCGACGTGCTGCACCGGCTGGGCGCGCAAGTGGCGGTGGCGCACTGCCACTTCGGCCTGCGCGGCGAAGATGCCGACGCCGACGAGCAGTTTGTGCGCAAGCTGGCCAAGCAGTACGGCCTGCCCTATTTCGCCGAGTTTTTCCGGACTAAGGAATTTGCCGCCCAGGAAGGTATTTCGACCCAGATGGCCGCCCGCCTGTTGCGCTACCGCTGGTTCGAGCAGACTCGGCAGACGCAGCAACTAGCCTATATCGCCACCGCCCACCACCAGCGCGACCAGACCGAAACCATGCTGCTGAACCTCACGCACGGCACCGGCCTGGCCGGCCTGCACGGCATCCAGGTGAAGAACGGACCCGTTATCCGTCCGCTGCTGGGCCTGGGGCGCGACGACCTGCACGAGTACCTGGTGGAGCGCGGCCTGCGCTGGCGCGAAGACGCCAGCAACGACAGTCCCGTGTACCAGCGCAACCTCCTGCGCCACGAGGTGCTGCCCGTGCTGCGCGAAATTAACCCCAGCCTGGATGAAACCATGGCCAGCACCGCCGAGCGCGTGGGCGGGGCCGAGGAAATTGTGCGCCGCTACGTGGCCGACACCGCCGCCCAGGCCCGCCGCGACGAGGCCGACGTGACCTACCTCAACATCGCCACCCTGCAAAAAACTGCCGCCACCGCCCTGGTGCTGCACGAAATCCTGCGCCCCTTCGGCTTCGCCTGGCCCGTGGTGAGGGACATTGTGGGCGCTTTCGGCGGCGAGAGCGGCCGGCGCTTCGACTCGCCCACTCACCGTCTGGTGAAGGACCGGGAAAATCTGGTTATCACGCCGCGCCGCACCGCGCAGTTCGGCACCTTCCAGCTGGCGGCGGGCCAAACCGACCTGCTGGCCGACGGCCTGCGCCTGAAAGCCGAGCTGCACGACGACGCCCGGCACTTCCTCATTCCGCGCTCGAAAAGCACCGCCGCGCTCGATGCCGATAAAATCAGATTCCCCCTCACGCTGCGCCGCTGGCAGGAAGGCGACTGGTTTATGCCCCTGGGCATGAAAGGGAAAAAGCTGCTCAGCGACTTCCTCATTGACCAGAAAGTGTCCCTCAACCTGAAAGACGAGGTGCGCGTGCTCACCTCGGCCGACGGCAAAATCTGTTGGGTGGTGGGCTGGCGCGTCGATGAGCGGTTTAAGGTGGAGGACGCAACGGAGCGCGTGCTCACGGTGCAGCGGATGTAGCGTGGGGGTAATAGCTATTTTGCATCAGCTTGGCAAAGCATCCCTGCCGCGCCACCAATTAATTCTAGTATTGGCGGTAGAGATGCTTCATCTCCGCTTGATGCGCAGAATGTTCAGCATGACGTTCTGAAAAAACCTGCTGAGAAGTAGTTATCCGCAAAAACGTTTGTCCGACTGCGGGTGCAAGTGCTGGCCGGCCGTACTTTTGCGGCTGAAACTCCTAAATCACCAACCTCTCTTTCTATGAAAGTTACCGTAGTCGGAGCCGGCAACGTGGGCGCAACCTGCGCCGATGTGCTCGCCACCCGTGAAATTGCCAACGAAGTTGTCCTGCTCGACATCAAAGAAGGCGTGGCCGAAGGTAAAGCCCTCGACATCTGGCAGAAAGCGCCTATTATCGGCTACGATACGCGCACGGTGGGCGTGACC
>JALYUI010000741.1 GCA_030853845.1 Bacteroidota bacterium
GCCCTGAGCCTCATTCTGGCCCTGGGCAAGCAGATTCAGGAAAATATGCCCGAGGTGAAGGTGATTTACACCCGCAAGACCAACGTGTTTATTGAGCTTGATGAGCGGGCCGCCATTGCCAACCGCAACCACGCCGACCTGTTTATCTCGGTGCATTGCAACGCCGGCCCCAGTCAGGGACACGGCACCGAGGTGTGGACCATGGGCCTGCACAAAACCGACGCCAACCTGGGCGTGGCCCAGCGCGAGAACTCGGTCATTCTGCAGGAAAAAGACTACAAAGCCCGCTACAATGGCTTCGACCCCAGCTCGCCGCAGTCGCACATCCTGTTCTCGCTGTTTCAGTCGGCCTACATAACCAACAGCCTGCGCTTTGCCCAGCGCGTGGAGCGGCAGCTGCGCACCAGCGTGAAGCGCCCCAGCCGCGGGGTGAAGCAGGCCGGCTTCATCGTCCTCTGGAAGTCGACCATGCCTTCGGTGCTCATCGAATCGGGCTTCCTCACCAACCCTACCGAAGAGCGTTACCTCAACGATAAAGCCAACCAATCGTATATGGCCGCGGGCATCTACCGCGCCTTCCGCGAATACAAGCGCGAGCTGGAAGGTGGCTGATTTCACGTTTACACTCATCCCGCAGGGCTTTGCGAAACCAATGCAAGGTGCGGGAATGGCCCTACTTCCGGATGAGTATTGCTTAGCACTCCTTGACCCTAATAAAAATGCTGCCGGAAAGCCGCCAGAAATAGTCTTTATCTAAGCTAGTGGTCTGAGTGGGCGGCAAACGAGCGTGTAGAGTAGGTGTACACTTCGTTCGGACTCGGCCTGGAGTAGCCGGGACCGGGGAAATTGCACATTAGCGCCAGAAGGCGGCGAGGAGCTCAGCGGGTAGGCTTGGCAGTGAGCGGAAGCTTTATACTGATTGCAAAGCAGGATACGCCCATACTGTCCATTGACTTTCGCAGAACACTGCGTGGCAAGTATAGATGGTTGATTTTGGTTGCTACCGGACCACTTCTACCCAGCCCCGGTAGCGGTGGCCGTAGGTGTTATCCAGCAGCAGGTAATAGTAGATACCCGGCGCTATATCCGGGCTGGCCGGCCACTGGTCCTGATAGTCACTTGATTCGAATACGGACTGCCCCCAACGGTTGAAAACCCGGAGACTGAAGGCGTGGTTTCCGGCTGCCGCCACCCGAAACTTTTCGTTACGTTGGTCGCCGTTCGGCGTCACGATGTTGGGCAATACCAGTAAGGAAGCACAATCCTGCGTACGCACCCGTATAGTGGCCATGATTTCCTGGCAGCGGTTGCGCACCGTAAGCGTATAGGAGCCAGACGTGCCCGGGGCTACGTAAAGCGTGGGGTCGGGGCTGCCCGTGCTCCAACTGTAGCTGACGCCCGTGAGCGGGGCGGGCAGCGTCAGCCGTAGAGCATCCTGGGCACATAGGAGGGTATCGGCCGGCAGGCCGGGCGGGATGAGCGGCGGTGGAAGCAGCGCCACATCCACGCTGTCGCGCACCGGGCAGCCATCGGCGGTGTGGGCCGTGAGGCGGTAGCGGCCGGGTTGGCTCACTTGGCGGGCAGGGCCGCTAAAGCCGTCGGCCCATTGGTAGTCGCGAAAACCGGATGCGGCCGTCAGGGTCAAGGTCTGGCCGGGGCAGAGAGCGGGCGGCAGGGCCAGCAGCGCCACCAGGCCGGGGGCGTAGCGGCGCACTTCCACGCTGTCGCGCAGGGTGCCGCAGCCATAGTCGGCCGTGAGGACATAGCGGCCGGGCTGGCTCACCTGAATGCTGGCCGTTGTTTGCCCGGTGCTCCACTGGTAGCTTTGGAAGCCCGCCGGAGCGGTGAGCGTGGCCGGTCCGGCCCCGGCGCAGGTGCCCAGGTATTGGTCGGGGCCAAGCGCCAGGGTGAGCCCAGGCGGCGGCACGACTTCGACCGAAACGTCGTCGAGGGCGTAGTGAGCCGCCAGCGGATACGAGCTGGGTCTTAGGCGGCGCACGGTGGTGGCCGCGTTGGGCTGGAAATTGCCCAGCGTGAAAAATTGTTCGCCTCCCTGCGCCACAAACGTGCGGCTGAGGTAAACGTAATTCAGGGTATCGGTCACGAACTGCCCGGGAGGTAGCAACAGCACCTGCGGCTGGAGGCCGGGAAGCTGGGCCCGGGTGGTGGTACCGAATCGGGCTGCCGTGAAATAAACGCCCAGGTTGTCGGAAGCCATCGGGGCGGGAGGAGGCGAAATAATGCCTTCCAGAGTACGGGCGGCCCGCACCCAGCAAGAAACCCGGTAAGTGCAGCCCGCCCGCAACGGTTGGTTGAGCTGCCCTTGGGCATAAGTACGGCGAGGGTCGACCAAATTAGCCGGGCCGTCGACCGCATACGTGTTCAGTACCAAGTAGCCCTCCCCACCGCGGGGCCGATACCAGCCGGTATAACGGCGACCAAGCGCCCGAATGACCGGATAAACGTTGCAGCGCAGTAAGTGGATAGCCCCAAGGGGAGTGGGAGACACCCAGCCAGGAGCCCAGGTGCCAGCCCCAGGCGTTTGTTGATTGTTACTGAGATAATCCGGGTATATAGTCAGGCTTGTCCGATAACCCCCGTAGGAGGTTGTGGAGGTACTGTCAACGCAGTAGGTATACTGCTCGAAGCCGGGATTGACGACCAAGTTTTGGCCGGAAGCTGCCGGGGGGCGGCCACAGGTTGCCAGTAGCACCAGTAAATATGCGGAGGCGGAGATTTTCATCGTTGCGTAATACCGATAAGCCCCGGCCACCGGCGATACGCCAGCGGTCGGGGCCGTTTTCCGGCCGGAAAAACGTCGTTAGTCAGCTTTCAGCAGGCGGCCCACGGTGGTGCCGTCGGTCGTGCTCAGCACCGGTACCACCACCGTCTCCTTGCCGCGTATTACCCAATCGGTCTCTTGGTAGCCCTTATTCGGGTTGACGAGAAAATTGAGCGTACCAACAACCTGATTACTCGGGGTAAACACGGTGTTTGCCGAGTAGCTGCCATTCTGGCTCGTAAAGCTCGAACGGCCTACGAAGAACAACAGTTGATTGGTGGCATTGAAAGCAGCGGCCGATACCTGGTAAGCGCCGGTGCCCGAGGTGCCGGTAATTTGCGTCGAGGCGGCTGCCGTGCCCGAGGAAAAGTTAATCAGGTTGGAAGTAAACAGCCAGCTCCGCATCTGGATGGTCGGAG
>JALYUI010000756.1 GCA_030853845.1 Bacteroidota bacterium
TGGCTGCGGCGGCCCGACCGCGAGCCGGCCGCCAAGGTGGCCTGGCTGTTCGTGGCCGGCGGCGGGCTGGCCCTGCTGGGCCTCGTCTGGCACCCCTGGTTTCCCATCAACAAAGCCCTCTGGACCAGCTCCTACGTGCTCTACACCGGCGGGCTGGCGATGGCCGGGCTGGCAGCCCTCTACTGGATTTGCGACGCGCAGGGCTACCGCGCCTGGACGCGACCGGCCTTGGTGTACGGCGTCAATGCCATCCTCGTATTCTGCCTTTCGGTGCTGCTTTCGCGCACGTTCGGGCTGCTGCAGCTGGCCCTGCCGGGCGGCAAAACCGGTGGGTTGAAGGAGTGGCTTTATGAATGGGGAATCGCGCCACATTTTGCCGACCCGCGCAACGCCTCGCTGGCAGGGGCCGTCACGCTCATCGTTATCTGGTATTTCATTCTGAGCTGGATGTATCGCAAAAACCTGATAGTAAAGGTTTAGCAGAGTCCGACTCATCGCATGAAAGATTGCCCTTCAAAAATAGCTACATTGCTATCAACCAAGAAGCGGTGCAGCATTATTCTTGGTTATATTTGCATTACCTCTCACCACCCTTTTTCTGCAGGATTATGACTCCTACTTTACGCTTTCCTCAGCTGGCACGGCCGGCTGCTATTCGCAGCTCGCGGTGGCTGGGCCTGGCCCTGCTGGCTGGCACGCTGCTTACCACCGGTTGTAGCCACGATGCCGACCCCAGCCTGCCCGTGTCGCCGGCGGCCGAAGGCTACCCGGCCGACGTGGCCACCAAATGGGCCGATGCCCAGCTCAACCTGATTAAAAACGGCAGCGGCTTCACGCCGCCGGTGGCCTCGCGGGCGCTGGGCTACGCGGGCGTGACCCTCTACGAAGCCGTGGCGCCCGGTATTGCCGGCAGCCAGAGCCTGGCGGGCCAGCTTACCGGCCTCGCGGCCCTACCCCAGCCCGAGGCCGGCCAGCGCTACAACTGGGCCGTGGCTGCCAACTCCGCCGAAGCCCTCATCCTGAAGAGCCTGTTTGGCAACGCCACTACCGCCCAGCGCACCACCATCGACTCGCTCGAAACGGCCCTGAACCGGCCCTACGTAGCTGCGGCCGAGTTCGACCGCTCGGTGCAGTTTGGGCACAGCGTGGCCCAGGCCGTGTTCAACTGGTCGCGCACCGATGGGGGCGACCAAGGCTTCCTCAGCAACCAGCCCGCTACCTACGTGCCACCCACTGGCGTTGGCATGTGGGTGCCCACCACGGCCGGGGCCGACGGCCGCGCCCTGCAACCCACCTGGGGCCAGAACCGCCTGATGGTGCCCGCCGACGCGGCCCTGCCTATGCCCGCCATGCCCTACACCTACTCGACCCAGCCGGGCTCGCCCTACAATACCCAGGTGCTGGAAGTGTACACCACCAGCCGCACCCTCACGCCCGCCCAGCGCGTGATTGCCGCTTACTGGGCCGATGCCAGCCATACCATCACGCCGCCCGGCCACATGGTGGGCATTACCTCGGCGGTGCTGCGCAGCCGCCCGGCCTCGCTGGCGCTGGCCGCCGAAGCCTACGCCCGGGTGGGCATTGCCGTGGCCGACGCTTTCGTGGGCTGCTGGAAATGCAAGTATCAATACAACTGGCAGCGCCCCGTCACGGCCATTCAGGCCATGATTGACCCCAGCTGGCAGCCCGACTGGGCTACGCCGCCCTTTCCCGAGTTCGTGTCGGGCCACGCCAGCCAGTCGGGAGCAGTGGCGCAGGTACTAGCCGATATGTTCGGGGCGCAAACGGCTTTCATCGACAATACCCACCAGACCCGCGGGGTCGGCTTCGAGCCGCGCGCCTTCAACAGCTTCGCCGAATTTGCCGCCGAAGCCGCGCAGTCGCGGCTCTACGGCGGTATCCACTTCCGCAGCGGCAACGAAATCGGCCTCATCGAAGGCCAGAAAGTGGGCCGCAACGTAAGCGCCCTGCGTTTCCGGAAATAAGCGGCCGACGGGCTCATTGGGCAAAGAGGACGTCATGCTGAGCTTGCCGAAGCATCTCTACC
>JALYUI010000010.1 GCA_030853845.1 Bacteroidota bacterium
GTTACCACGCCACGGCGGGAGCTGTCGGCCGGGGCCACGGGCACGGTATCGAGCTGTCGCGGAGCCGGTACCGGGCGGGTGGGCAGGGCCGGGGGCAAGGCTGGTGCGCCCCCCAGCTGCCGGGGGCCATCGTCCTGGGCGCGGGCAGCGGCGCTACCCAACAGCAGCGGAACCAGTACTGCAAACGCAAAGGGAATTTTCATGGGAAGTAAGGACAGGAAGAACGGTGGATGCGCCAGGCAAGGTAGCCATCGGCCCGCACATAGCGGCGGGCCGGCACCACCGTTGAACGCCGTGGCGTGGCCGCAAATTCCGGCTTTTCTCCGTGAATATCCGATGAAACCCTAACGCCGGCTATTGGCCGCACTTAGTTCAGCAGCTGCTCGAGCAGGCTGAGGCTGTCGGCCAGGTCGCCGCCGGTTTCAAAGTCAAGCGGCTTGAGGATATAGCCGCTCACGCCCAGGCGCTGCACTTCCTCGCGGTCCACATCCATGGCCGAAGTGGTAGTGATGAATACCGGAATGTGGTGCAGCTCGACGTGGGCGCGCAGCTCAGTCAGAAACTCAATGCCATTCATACGAGGCATGTTCAAATCGAGCAGGATGACTTCGGGCAGCGGGCGCAGGGGCTCGGTGCCGTTGCGGCCCAGCAGCAGGTCGAGGGCCTCTTCGCCGTTGAACGCCGTGCGCAGCTCGTGCGGCACGCTGAACTTGGCGAAGGACTTTTCGGCCGTCATCGTATCAAATACATCATCTTCAACCAACAAAACAGAACGCATAACTATCGGGGGTAAGTAAAAGCTAAAATAAGAAGCCCGTGACCGGGCCGGGTTGCGCGGGCCGGGCTATTTCGGCCAGGTAAAGATAAAAGCTGCCCCCTGCCCCGCCGCCGATTCGACCCGGATGGTGCCCTGCTGCTCGTTGATAATCTTCTGCACAATGCTGAGGCCGATGCCGGTGCTTTCGGCCGTGTGCCGGTCGCGCAGGGTCTGGAAGAGCAGAAAAATCTTCTGATGATATTCCGGGGCAATGCCCGGGCCATCGTCCTGCACCCGGAACTCGTAGCAGCTGCCCACGTCGCGGCTGCTTATTTCAAGGCGGCCCGCGCCGCGATGGTGGTATTTCACGGCATTGGACAGCAGGTTGGTGAACACCTGCTGCAAGCCCAGGCGGTCGGTAGCGGGCAGGGTGGGCAGGCCGGGGGCCAGGTGCAGCTCGAAGTTGGGCGGCACCACGAGCTCGGCCACTTCCATCAAGAGCTGGCGCACGTTCACGGCTTCGCGGGCCTGGGCGGTGCGGCCCACGCGGGCGTAGGCCAGCAGGCCGTTTATCAGGTCTTCGAGCCGGGCGAGGCGGCCCTTCATCTGGTCGAGGTAGATGCGCAGCTGGGGCGAGAGCTCGGCCGCCATTTCCTCCTCAATCCACTTCACAATGGTTGTCACGCCCCGCAATGGGGCCTTGAGGTCGTGCGAGGCCACGTAGGCAAACTGGTCGAGCTCGCGGTTGCGCTTTTCGAGGGCGCTGAAGCTGGCGTCCAGGGTCTGGGTCATGCGGTTGAGCGAGGTGGCCAGGCCGCTGAGGTTGTCTTCGGCCGGGTCGGTAATTTTCACGGTGTAGTCGCCCTGCACCACCTGCTCGGCCAGGCCCCGAATCTGGGTGATGCGGTTGGCAATACTTGCGTTCACGGTGGTGAGCTCGGTTTGCAGGCGGCGGTTGTCGTTGAGCTCCTGCACCAGCTTGGTTACCAGCCACACCACGATGACGATGGCCAGCACCGCCGACAGCAGCATCACCAGCGGCGTGGCCTTTTCGAACACGGCCTGCAGGGCACTGCGCTCGGCCAGCAGGTTCAGCTCATTGCCCTTGATGCGGGCGTAGAGCAGGCGCACCTGGCGCAGCGTCTGGCGGTCGGTATCGAGCAGGGTCTGCATCTGGGAGTGGCTGCGGGTCTGGGTAATTTCGGTGAGCGGCCGCAGAATCCGGAATTCCTGCTCCACCAGCTGCCGCAGCGAGTCGAGGCGGGCGCGCTGCCAGGGGCTGTCCACGGTCAGGGCCATCACGCGCTTCAGGCTGGCTGGCAGTTGGCCGGTGGCCATGCTGTAGGGGCGCAGGTACACAGTGTCGCCCGTGAGCAGGTAGCCCCGGGTGCCGGCCTGGGCATCCTTGAGCACGGCCGTGATGGTTTCCACCTCCTGCATCACCTGGTAGGAGTGCTCCACGCGGTCGGTTTGCACGCTCAGGGCCTTGATGCTCCAGAACGAGGCTGAAGCTGTGAGCAGCAAAATGCCCACCGCCACGGCCAGGGCAATGGTTATTTTTCGGTCTATTTTATTTTTCATGCGCAGCGAAGGTAACGGCCCGACCTACGCGGCTCATGCCGGCCGGGTTGGCCCGGGCCGCCGGGCCGATGTGCTGGCCCCATGCCTGTTGCGTGCGCAACGCAGCAAAGGCTGCGTGCTACATTGCCGGGCCGGTATCTTTGCCCCATGCCTTTTGTCCCTCTCGACCGCCTCAGCAGCCCCCAGAATCCCCGCATCAAGCAGCTGCTGCGCCTCCAGCAGAAATCGGCCGAGCGCCGCGCCCAGGGCCTGACGCTGGTGGAGGGCCTGCGCGAGCTCACCGTAGCCGTCGAGGCCGGCGTACCTGTGGCCACCCTCTACACCTGCCCCGAGCTGGGTGGCGAGGCCAGCACGGCAGCCCTACGCCAGCTTTTTGCCGGCCAGCAACAGGCACCCGAATGGTTCGAGGTCACGCGCCCGGTGTTCGAGAAAGTAGCCTATCGCGAAGGCTCCGACGGCCTGCTGGCCGTGCTGCGCACACCGGCCCGCACCCTGGCCAGCCTCGTGCTACCGCCCAACCCGCTGCTGCTGGTGCTCGAAGCCGTGGAGAAGCCCGGCAACCTCGGGGCCATCCTGCGTACCGCCGATGCGGCCCCGGTCGATGCCGTGCTCATCGGCGACCCGCGCACCGACCTCTACAACCCCAACGCCATCCGGGCCAGCATCGGCTGCGTGTTTTCGGTACCAGTGGTAGCCGCGCCCATGCCCGAAATCATGGCTTTCCTACGTGAGAGGGGCATCCGTAGCTACGCGGCCGCCCTCACGCCCAAAGCATGTTCCTACCTGAAGTGCGACTTCCGCCCCGCCACCGCGCTGGTGCTGGGCACCGAGGCCGACGGCCTCACCCCCGCCGCCCTGGCCGCCTGCGACGACACCATCATCATCCCCATGATGGGCCGCATCGACTCGCTGAACGTGAGCGTGGCCGGGGCCGTTCTGGCCTTCGAGGCCGTGCGCCAGCGCACAACGGCCGGCTAGACGGTCCGACTCAATACACTGTTACCCCGAAGCCCAACTCATTGGCCAAGGTGCGGGTTTCTTCGGCTTGGGCTTCGGCCACCACGCTCAGCGGGTAGGCATCGCTGTCGAAGGCAAACAGCACCAGCGCGAGGCCCAGCGGCTCCAGGGCTTCCTGCACCGCGTCGAGCTGCTCGGGGCCGGGGTCGCGGCGGTTGCGCAGGGCTTCGGGGCGCAGGCGCTCGGGGCGCAGCTGCTGCGCCAACACCTCGTTCAGGGCGTCGGCCAGGTCGTCGGCTTTGTCCTGGTCGTCGCATTCCCAGGCCAGGTCTTCGGCCAGCAGGGCATCAAGCAAGGCCAGGTCGCGCAGTTCCTGCACCGGCAGTTCGGCCGCTATATCGCGCTCGACCAACTCGTCGACAAACTGCGTTTGATAGGCTCCCGGGTCATGCAGTACCAACGCCAGGCGCTTGCTCACGCGCTGAGTGGCATCCGCATCATTCAGGGTAAAAAGCTGCACGAAGCGGCTAAGACTCTCTTGATTCATAAATAAAAAACAGCATCAGGTAAATGAAAAAGGGCGCGACCAAAGCCGCGCCCTTCTCAAAAAATCAATCCACTAAGCCGGAATTAGTCGGCCTGCTTGGCGTAGCGCAGGCGCTCATTTTCGTCGAGCAGAATCTTGCGCATCCGTACCGACTTCGGCGTTACCTCCAGATATTCATCCTTCTGGATGTATTCCATGGCTTCTTCGAGCGAGAACTGGCGCTTCGGAACAATCTTGGCGTTATCGTCGGTACCCGACGCACGCATGTTGGTCAATTTTTTGCCCTTCTGGATATTCACGGTCAGGTCGTTGGGGCGGGTGTGCTCGCCGATAACCTGGCCGCCGTACACTTCCTCACCTGGGTCCACGAAGAACGAGCCACGGTCCTGTAGCTTGTCGATGGTATACGCGGTGCCGGCACCGGTTTCCAGCGAAATTAGCGAGCCGGCGATACGGCCGGGGATGTGGCCCTTATGCTCTTCGTAAGCCATGAAGCGGTGGTTCATGATGGCCTCGCCGCCGGTAGCGGTCAGCACGTTGTTACGCAGGCCAATCAGGCCGCGCGACGGAATGGTGAACTCCAGGTGCTGTAGGTCGCCCTTGGGCTCCATGATGGTCATTTCGCCTTTGCGCATGCTCACCAGCTCAATCACCTTGCCGGCCGATTCCTCGGGCACGTCCACCACCAGCAATTCGATGGGCTCGGTACGCTTGCCGTGGTCGTCTTCCTTGAACAGCACCTGGGGCTGGCCCACCTGCAATTCGTAGCCTTCGCGGCGCATGGTTTCAATCAAAACCGACAAGTGCAGAATGCCGCGGCCGAACACCAGGAAGGTGTCTTCCTTATCGGTGGCTTCCACGCGCAGGGCCAGGTTTTTCTCGGTTTCCTTGAACAGGCGGTCACGCAGGTGGCGCGAGGTCACGAACTTGCCCTCCTTGCCAAAGAACGGCGAGTTGTTGATAGTGAACAGCATGTTCATCGTCGGCTCGTCGATGCTGATGCGCTCGAGCTGCTCGGGGTTGTCGGCGTCGGCCAGCGTATCACCGATGTCGAAGCCTTCAATGCCCGATACGGCGCAGATTTCGCCGCTGCTCACCTGGTCCACCTTTACGCGGCCGAGGCCTTCGAACACATGCAGCTCGCGGATTTTCACCTTCTTGACGCTGCCGTCAGCCTTCATCAGGCTCATGTTGGCACCTTCTTTCAGCGTGCCGCGGTGCACGCGGCCGATGGCGATACGACCTACGAACGACGAGTAGTCGAGCGAGGTAATCTGCATCTGGGGCGTGCCGTCCAGGGTCGGTGCCGGCGGAATCGAAGAGATAACCGCGTCGAGCAACGGAATCAGGTTGTCGGTCTTCACCTTCCAGTCGGTGCTCATCCAGCCCTGCTTCGAGGAACCGTACAACGTTTCGAAATCGAGTTGGTCTTCCGAAGCGCCGAGGTTGAACATGAGGTCGAATACCTGCTCGTGCACCTCGTCGGGGCGGCAGTTTTCCTTGTCTACTTTGTTCACCACCACAATGGGCTTCAGGCCCAGGGCAATGGCTTTGCCGAGCACGAAGCGGGTCTGCGGCATGGCACCTTCGAAGGCATCCACGAGCAGCAGCACGCCGTCGGCCAGCTTCAACACGCGCTCTACCTCACCACCGAAGTCGGCGTGACCAGGGGTGTCGATGATGTTGATTTTGGTGCCGTTGTAGCGTACCGATACGTTTTTGGAAACGATGGTGATGCCACGCTCGCGCTCCAGCGGGTTGTCGTCGAGAATCAGGTCGTCGAAGTGCTGGTGCGCGTCGAAAATCTTGGATGCGTGGATAATCTTATCCACCAGAGTAGTCTTGCCGTGGTCAACGTGAGCGATGATGGCAATGTTCCGGATATTGTTGGCCATATGGGTTGGTTTTGCGGGTGCAAAGGTACAGATAAAATAGTGCAAAGCCTTGTGGTACTCAACTATTAACCCAACGCCGGTTGCCGCACCCCGCAGTGCAGGCAAGCGCGTCGCTCTAAATCGGTTAGCTAACGCGTAAGGTTCCCGCACCGTATTCGTCTACCGCAACGACCCAATCGCGCTGTGTTGCCGTATGTAGGTCACCTATCATTCATTCAACTCTCTGTCATGCGTTTTTCCCTCATATTCCTGTTAGTATCGGTGTTTTCGCTGAATTCGGCCTGCTCGCAAAAGCACGACGTGGCCGCTGCCAGCGCCCGGCCGGCCCGTGCGGCCGCCGCCAGCGCCTACCCCAAACCCCAGCCGGTAACGGGCAAACCCGACGAATTTCCGGTGCGCCATACGGAGGCCGAGTGGAAGAAAATGCTCACTCCCGACCAGTTTTACATCCTGCGCGAGCAGGGCACCGAGCGTCCCTTTACCGGCAAATACCACGACAACCACGCCGCCGGTACCTACTACTGCGCCGCCGACCACAACCTGCTCTTCAATTCTGAAACTAAATTCGAGTCGGGCACCGGCTGGCCCAGCTTCTTCGCTCCCGCTACCGCCACCAGCGTGAAGGTAGTTTCTGACAACAGCCTGGGCATGAGCCGCGACGAAATTGTATGCGCCAAGTGCGGCGGCCACCTCGGCCACGTGTTCGACGACGGCCCCAAACCCACCGGCCAGCGCTACTGCATGGATGGCAATGCGCTGGTATTTGAGAAGAAAAATTAGAACGACTGGTAATTTTCTTAGAAAATTTACATTCAATAGCGCCCTGGCAATCCGTGCCGGGGCGCTTTTCGTTGTTATTCACCGCGCCAGCGCAGTTGTTCATCGAGACTTCCGTCCCAACCGGAACTGATAGTTCTATTTTTGCACATCATGAAGACCACCACCGATTCCATCGCCTACCTGCAGCAGGCCATTGAGCCTACCCGCCAGCAATTGCTCAATAATGGCCTTTACCGCCGGCTCGATACGCTGGGCGACCTGCGCCGCTTTATGGAGCACCACGTGTTCGCGGTGTGGGATTTCATGTCGCTGCTCAAGTCCCTGCAACGCGAGCTCACCTGCGTGCGGGTGCCGTGGGTGCCGTCGGCCAATCCGGCCACGCGCCGCCTCATCAACGAGATTGTGCTGGGCGAGGAATCAGATATTGACCTGCAAGGGCGGCCCGTGAGCCACTTCGAGCTGTACGTGCAGGCCATGGACGCATGCGGGGCCAACACGGCCCCTATCCGCCGGATGGTGGCGGCTGTTGAAGCCGGCCAGCCCGTGCGCCAGGCCCTATACACGGCCGGCGCGCCCGCTTCGGTGCGCGAATTCGTCGAAACGACTTTCGATATAATTACCCGGGGTAAGCCCCACGAAATAGCAGCGGCCTTCACCTTCGGCCGCGAAGACCTGATTCCGGCCATGTTCCGACAGCTGGTAGTGGAACTGCGCGACCGGTTTCCTGGCCAGCTCGATACGTTTATCTATTATCTCGACCGCCACATCGAGCTCGATGAGGATGTGCACGCCCCCTTGGCTCACCAGATGGTGCGCGAGCTGTGCGGCGACGACCCCACCTGCTGGCAGGAGAGCCAGCAGGTAGCCGTGCGCTGCCTCGAAGCCCGCATGGCGCTCTGGGACGGCATCCGGCCGGTGGGCATGGGCTTCGTGCCCGCCTGAACTGGCCCAACCCCCGGCCCCTACCGCGCGTTTCAGACCAGCGGCCGACTCCGGCTGCCGGTTTTGCTTTTTGCTATGTCTGCTTATTCGTTTTCGGCGCGCACCGGCCACGCCCTGCTGCTCGCCCTGGCCCTTGGCCTGCCCGCCTGCTCGGTTACCGACCAGGCTGCCGAAACCTCGGCCCCCACCGTGACGCCCACCGAAGTGCGCACCGATGCCGACCGCCGGGCCATCTACAACAGCAACGGGGTGCCTACCCGCGGCGGCTACGCCGTACCCGATGCCAACCCCAACAATGTGCACCTGGGCGAGCAGGCTGCCGAAATTAACCGTGAAAAGCGCGTAGAGAACATGAATACCAACGCGCCCAACAACACCACGACCGAAACCCGCTATCGCCGGCTCGACGTTAGTGCGCCCGTGCCTATCGACACCACACGGCGCTAGCACCGCACGTTGGTGCCGGGGTGCCGGGGCGCGCAGCCAGCATTGGCACATCAGCCAAAAAGCCCGCTTCCGGCACAATCCGGAAGCGGGCTTTCAACTACCAGGCCGGTAAAACCGGGTGCAGATTAGGCGCTGACCTCGCCGGTACCCGGGCTGTCGGCCGAGTTCAGTTGGCCGCCGACCTCGGGAGCGGCCGGGGCTGCCGGACGCTTGGCCGCCGCTGGCCGGGCCGCCGGCTTAGCGGCAGCTTTAGGGGCCGCAGTTGACTTGGCCGCCGGCTTAGCGGCGGGCTTTTTCGCAGCGGGCTTGGTGGCAGCCGGCGCGGCTACGGGAGCCGGGGCAATGGTAGCGACTTCGGCAGCTTCCGGAGCGGGAGCAGCAACGGCAGCCTGATTGCGGGGCTTGGGGCCGCGCTTAGCGCCGGTGGCGGGGCGGCCGGGCTTGCGGCCGGGCTTAGCAGCACCAGCGGCGCTGGGCGTACGGGCCTTGCGGGGAGTGCCGTCCTTGTTCAGGGTGGGGCCTTTTTTACCTTTGGAACCGCGCTTGCCAGTGGCGGAGGGAGCATCGGGAGCATCGGCCGCGCTGCCGTTATCGGTGGCGGCCGGAGTGGTACCCACAGAATCGTAATGGCGCACAATGGTGTGCAAGGCCTGCTCGAACATGCGCTCGGTGTCGACGTCGAGGCGACGGGTGGCATCTTTTACCACATCCTTCAGCTTAGCTTTCGTTTCTTTGCGGATGCGGGCCACCACTTCATTCATGCGGCTGTTCAGCTCCTTTTGCAATTGCTTGGCGGCCGATTTCAACGTTTTTTTCTGGCTGGCCTTTTTATCGGCACGTTCGTCGTTGAGGGCGGCGGTGGATTTAGCGGTGGATTTAGCCGATTTGCGGGCGGCTTTCTCTTCCGGCGTGCGCTTCGCACGTTTTTCGGCTTTGGCCGGGGAAGCAGGTTTTTTCATGTGAAAAAAATTGTTTGGTGATGATAAAAAGAGGAAGGGCGGAAGCAAATAACGCCGATTTTTTTATTTCGACGCGCTCAAATATAAAATGATTTAAGCATCAAACGGTTTGCCTGCATTTCCGGTTGATTTAATTCAGCTCTTTTTTACGTGTTTCTTTGCGTGGCGAAATAGCCGGGGCGAAATTCTTCTGTTAAATCCGCCCGAATATTCCCGCCTTTACCCTACTCGATAATATGTCAGTTTTTCCTGAGCGTTACACTGTTACCGCTGCTTTGCCCTACGCCAATGGCCCGGTACACATCGGCCATCTGGCCGGCGTGTACCTGCCCGCCGACATTTATGTGCGCTACCTGCGTTCGGCCGGCCGCGACGTAAAATTTATTTGTGGCTCCGACGAGCACGGCGTTCCCATCACCATTCGCGCCCAGAAAGAAGGCGTTACCCCGCAGCAGGTAGTCGATAAATACCACGCCCTGATTCGTGATTCCTTCCAGGACTTCAACGTTTCGTTCGATGTGTATTCGCGTACTTCGTCGGCCACGCACGCCGAGGTTTCGAGCGGCTTTTTCACGAAGCTGAATAATGAAGGCAAATTCATCGAGCAAACCACTCAACAATATTTCGATGAAAAAGCCCAGCAATTTCTGGCCGACCGCTACATTGTAGGCACCTGCCCCAACTGTGGCAACGAAAATGCCTACGGCGACCAGTGTGAGCGTTGCGGCACTTCGCTCAGCCCGACCGAATTAATCAATCCGCGCTCGATGCTGAGCGGCGCGCAGCCCATTTTGCGCGATACCAAACACTGGTTTCTGCCTCTTGACCAATACGAGCCCTGGCTACGCGAATGGATAATTGAGGGCCACAAAGACGACTGGAAAACCAACGTGTACGGCCAGTGTAAATCGTGGATTGACCAGGGCCTGCACCCCCGCGCCGTGACGCGCGACCTCGACTGGGGCGTGCCGGTGCCGGTGCCCGGGGCCGAGGGCAAAGTGCTGTACGTGTGGTTCGATGCACCCATTGGCTACATTTCGGCCACCAAAGAAGCATTTCCCGACGAGTGGGAATTATACTGGAAGGATGCGGGCACGAAGCTAGTGCATTTCATCGGTAAGGATAATATTGTTTTCCACTGCATTATTTTCCCGGTGATGCTGAAGGCGCACGGCGAATTTATTTTGCCGGATAACGTGCCTGCCAATGAATTTCTGAATCTGGAAGGCGATAAAATAAGTACCTCGCGCAATTGGGCGGTTTGGCTGCACGAATACCTGGTCGACTTTCCCGGGCAGGCCGACGTGCTGCGCTACGTACTGTGCGCCAACGCCCCCGAAACCAAGGACAACGACTTTACCTGGAAGGATTTTCAGGCGCGCAACAATAACGAGCTGGTGGCCACGCTCGGCAATTTCGTGAATCGCGCTGCCGTACTCACGCACAAATTTTTCGAAGGCCGCGTACCGGAATTAGGCGAATTAACCATTATCGACCAGGAAACGCTGGCGCAGATGGCCGAATTTCCGGCCCGGATTGGTGAGCTGATTGAAAATTACCGCTTCCGCGATGCGCTGGCCGAAGTAATGAACCTGGCACGCCTGGGCAATAAATACCTGGCCGAAACCCAGCCCTGGCACCTCATTAAAACCGACGCCGCCCGCACCGGTACGGTACTGCACGTAGCCCTGCAAATTACGGCCGCCCTGGCCCCGCTGCTGGAGCCCTTCCTGCCCGAATCGGCCCAAAAGCTGGCCACCATGCTCAATCTGGAGCTGGGCAGCTGGGCCAGCGCCGGCCGGCCCGATGCCCTGGCGGCCGGCCACCAGCTGCGCGAGCCCGAGCTGCTGTTCGGTAAAATTGAAGATGCCGTGGTAGAAACCCAGGTGCAGAAGCTGCTCGATACCAAAAAGGAAAACCAGCTGGCCAACACACCCGTGGCCCCAGCCAAAGCCGATATTTCCTTCGACGATTTCGGACGGATGGATTTGCGCATCGGCACTATTGTAGCAGCCGAAAAAGTGGCTAAAACTAAAAAACTGCTCAAACTTACCGTCGACCTGGGCCTGGAGCAGCGCACCATCGTGAGTGGTATTGCCGAACATTTCGTACCCGAAGCCCTCATCGGACAGCAGGTTCAGGTACTGCTGAACCTGGCTCCGCGCGAAATCAAAGGCATTCAGAGCCAGGGGATGCTGTTGATGGCCGAAAACGCCGACGGTAGCCTCGCCCTAATGCAGCCCGGCAAGGCGGTGCGCAACGGCAGCGGCGTGGCGTAGCTGGGGGCGTGGCGTAAAGAAAGCACGTCATGCTGAACGCAGTGAAGCATCTCTACCGCGCAAGTAATTTTTACTATCGCGACAGAGATGCTTCACTGCGTTCAGCATGACGTGCTATTTAGCTTCAGGTAAACACCTACCTCACGTTCACCACATTCATGGCGCGCTCCAGGCCCAGCGCGCCAAATGCTAATACTGCTTCGCCGGCTTTTTCAATTCGCAAGGGCAAATCAATTGATTCGTCGGCCGAAAACGGGTTGAGCACGTAATCGACCTGCCGGCCTTTAGGGAAATTTGCATCCACCCCGAAGCGCAGACGGGCGTACACGTCGGAATTCAGCGTGGCCTGAATGTCTTTCAGGCCGTTGTGGCCGCCGGCCGAGCCCTGGCCTTTGAGGCGCAGCTTGCCGAAGGGCAGGGAGAGGTCGTCGGTGACGACGAGCATGTTTTCGGCAGTTATTTTGAGCGTGGCCAGCCAGTGAGCGGCGGCTTTGCCGCTCAGGTTCATGTAGGTGGTGGGCTTGACCAGTACGTAGGTGTGGCCCTTGTACCGGAACTCGGTGGTGAAGGCGTGCCGGCCGGTTTCGAAGCGTGGTGCCTCGAATTTGGCGGCCAAATAATCGGCTACCATGAAGCCGATGTTGTGGCGCGTGGCGGCGTATTCGGGGCCGATATTGCCCAGGCAAAGAATCAGGAATTTCATCTGAACCGCAGATTTAACGGATTGAACGGATTGAACGGATTGAACGGATTGAACGGATTCGGGAGTTAATCCGCAATAGCTGATGCTGCGCTTTGATGCAGCATGAGTTTTTAATTTAAGAAAAGTAAATAAAAAGCCGCCCCATAATTGGAGCGGCTTTTTACGAACGAGCGCAAATAAGCGAATTAACCGAATTGGTGCAATCCGTCAAATCCGTTAAATCTGCGGTTCAGAATTACTTACCAGCGGCCAGTTCGCCTTTCAGGGCACGCGGGATGGTGATGGTGGCAATGGGAGCCTCCACGCTGGTGAGGATAGTGTAGCCCTTGGGCTCCACAGCACCTACCTTGATGGATTTACCCAGCTCCATGGTGCTGATGTTCACTTCCACGTAGTCGGGCAGGTTGTCCATCGTGGCGCGTACGCGCACTTTGCGCAGCTTGCTCACCAGCTTGCCGCCGGCCAGTACGCCGGGCGAAACGCCCACGTATTTCACGGGAATGTCCATCTTCACTTCCTTGCCTTCCTCCAACTCCAGGAAATCGACGTGTAGCAGCATTTCGTTTACGGGGTGGAACTGCGTGTCCTGCACGATGGCGCGGTACAGAGTGCCTTCTACGTTCAGGTCAACGATGTGCGCCTCAGGCGTATACAACAACTCACGGAACAGGATGGCGGGCACATAGAAGTGCACGGTTTCCTGGCCGCCATACAATACGCACGGTACCTGGGCGTCGAGGCGCAATGCCTTGGCGTCCGTCTTACCGAGATTCGCTCTTTTAAACCCTACAATCTCGAGGCTTTTCATAAGAAGTAATTTTGGGGAGATGAAAAAATGACCCGCCAACTGCCGGAAATGGCTGCAAACGGGCCGCAAAGGTACGGGAACTGAGGACAATATCCTACGGTGTGGCCCCGGCAAATGCCAGGCTGCCAAAAAACTGCTGCACTTCCAGCACGGCGGCGGGCTCCTGGGGCAGCGCATAGGTGCAGTACAGCACATAGAGGTGGTTGTCGCGCAGCAGCCAGACCATTTGCAGCAGGGCGGGCAGCTGGTGAAACTCGTCGACGCCCTGGTAGAGGCGGTGAGCGGCCAGGCGCTCGGGCACCGCGGGCAGCGCCATAGCGCGGGCCACCTGAAACTTCGGTTTGGCGAAATAGTCCAGCCAGCCAGAGCAGGACCAGCAGGCAAGGGGAGGGCTTCGATAAAACGAACTTCGTTGCAGAGCAGAGGTAAGGTGGCTAAAATTTACCGTCCCGCGCCGTTCGCTGTTGGCACAGTCCGGCCAACGTTTTATGGCACCCCGCCAGTAGCGAATAAGGCTCGGCAGGCTTGCGGGCCGGCCTACCGGCGAGAAACACCCCGGTAGCAGGTCAGCCCGGGCATTCTACCAGGCATCCCGCAAGGCTTCGCCACCGCCCGGGCAAGGCGGCAGGCCATTGGCCGAAATACATTTCCTTTCAGCTGATTACATTTACCAGCGGGCCATCGCCGGCCCCGCTCCTCCCCTGCTGTGCCATGCCACCTGCTTTCCGCAACCTTCGCTACCTGACAGCTTACACCCTGCCGCTTTCGGCAGCCCTGGGCCTGTGGCTGGGGGGAGCCTGGACCTGGCTGACGCTGGCTTACGCCTTCGGACTGGTGCCGCTGCTGGAGTGGCTGCGGCCGCCCGGCCCGGCCACTTCGGGCGAGCCCGCCGCCACCGAGGCCAAGCGCCACGCTTTTTTCGACGGGCTGTTGTATCTGAATGTGCCGCTGCAATATGGCCTGCTGGGGTATTTTCTGTATTCGCTGCACACGCGCGGCTTCTCGGCCGCCGAAACGGCCGGCGCGGTGCTGAGCGTGGGCATTTGCTGCGGGGCGTTGGGCATTAATGTGGCGCACGAGCTGGGGCATCGCGCCCGCAATTGGGAGCAGCGACTGGCGCAGGCGCTGCTGCTGAGCACCTGGTACGCGCATTTTTTCATCGAGCACAACCGGGGCCACCACCGCCACGTGGCCACGCCGCTCGACCCCGTGACGGCCCGGCTGCACGAGAGCTTCTGGCGTTTTTTGCCCCGCGCTGTGGGCGGCGAATACCGCTCGGCCTGGGCGCTGGAGGCCGAGCGCCTGCACCGCCTGGGCCAGCCCTGGGCGCGGCCCGGCAACCAGATGCTACAGCTGTTGGTGGCGCAGCTGCTACTGACGGGCGCGGTGCTGGCCGGCTTCGGCGGGGCGGGGCTGCTGGCCTGGCTGGGCGCGGCCACGGTGGGCTACGTGCTGTTTCAGCTGGTGAACTACGTGGAGCATTACGGCCTGCTGCGCCGCCGCACGGTCGCCGGCATCTACGAGCGGGTGCAGCCCCACCACTCCTGGAACTCGGAGCACGCGCTGGGCCGCATCCTGCTCTATGAACTCACCCGCCACTCCGACCACCACTACCAGGCTGCCCGGCCCTACCACACCCTGCGCCACCAGCCCGCCAGCCCCCAGATGCCCACCGGCTACCCGGGCATGATGCTGCTGGCGGCCGTGCCCCCACTCTGGTTCCGGGTGATGAACCCGCGGGTACCGGTTGGTCAATTTTCAGTGAGCAGTGAGCAGTGAAATAGTATACTTCCGTCAGAAATACCGCTGGCTATTAACTGTTCACTGCTCACTGCTCACTGCTCACTGC
>JALYUI010000033.1 GCA_030853845.1 Bacteroidota bacterium
CCCTTAGCCCCGCCCGAAACCAGCACGTTCAGCAGGCGGTTGGTTTTGAGGGTGAACGTATCGGTGCGGGTGAGCGAACTGGCCGCACCGCCGGCCGTGGCAAAGCCGAGCACATCGTTGTTGCCCAGCCACTCGCTGAAGAAGGTCGGCTTCTGCGTGGTTACTACAGCCCGTACGCGGTCGAGGTACGTTTGAAACGGCGTACCGTCGGGCGTGATTCGCTCGAAGTAGGGGTTGCCCAACTGGCTGCCGTAGCCCGCCGTTTGAATATCGGACATGCGGATGCCCGGTACGCCGAGGTTGTTGATGGGGTCGGTGAACTTGGTGTAGAGTGGGGAGGCGGCCGTGCCGCCGCGCACGGCCAGGCTCGTTGTAACCGGGGCCGTAATCGGCAGGCCCGCCGCCGTAAAGCCGGCCAGTCTCAGGTAGCCCGAGCCATTGCTCTGGGCTTCGGTGAAGAGGGGCTGCACGAAGTCGCCGCCACCGGCCTTGGCAAACTGGCCGGCCAGAATGCTGGGGTAAGAGTTCAGCTGGCCTTCGCGGTACAGGCCACCATCGGCGTAGCCGGCCGTGAGCGAGTTGCCCACGGCAATGTAGCGGGAGAAATCAGCCGAGCCGGCCGAAACCGAGGGGGCCTCGATGGTGGGCTGGCAGCCGACCAGGCCCAGGCCCAGCAGGCCCAGTACCGGAGCAGTACGCTTGATAAACAGATTCATATCGAAGAAGAGAAAAAGCGAGTGGGAAGTTTTCAGTAAGTAGCCAGCTTAGAACTTGTAGTGCAAGCCGATGCCGGGCACGTACACCTGCGTTTTGTAGGTGCCGGCCACGCGGTCGGCGGTGCCGTTGTCGAGCAGGTCCTGCTGGGTTTGGGTGCGCTTCATGAAAGCCTCAAACAGGAACGAGGCATCAATTCCCAGGTTATCGGTTACCTGGTACGAGAGGCCGGCGGTGCCGGTCACGCGGTCAGCATCCGGCGTTTCGGGGCCTACGTAGCCGTCCTTTACGGCCGTGAAGTCGTAGCCGGTGCCAACGCGCAGCGTCAGCTTGTCATCAACCTTGTACTGGCCGCCGAGGCGGAAGGCCAGCGCATCCTGGTAGGCGCGCTTCGAGGAGCTGGTGTTGGTAGCAGTGGTACCCACGGCACCGGCAGTGGGGCCATTGCCATTGTTGCCGCTGAAGGTGAAATCGAGGCTATGGTACACGCTCCAGAACGTGAGCGAGGCATCGAGGCCAATGGTCAGCTTCTCGGTGGGCATAATGCCCACGCCCACGCTGGCTACCGCTGGCAGCGGCAGCGAGGCCGAGAAATTGGTGGCTGTGAAGCTGCTGCTGATGGGGCTGGGATTGCCGGGCAGACCCGTGTAGCTCACGCTGCCGTTTTCGACGGTGGCGTTGATGCGCGAACGGTAGCTGACGCCGGCGCTGAACTTGTCGCTGGGCTTAAAGAACACGCCCACGTTGTAGCCGAACTGCGTTTTGGCTTTGCCATCGAGCGTAATGTGGCCGGGGCCGGTGGGCAGGGGCAGGTCTTTTTGCAGGTTCACGTTGCCGTAGGCCAGAATCATCAGGCCCGCGCCCACGCTCAGCTCGGGCGTGATGGCATACGAAGCCGTGGGCTGCACGTAAATCGACTGGAGCGTGATTTCGGTGAGGGCGTAGCGGCCGGCCCAGTTATCGGCATACTTCACCGTGCTGCCGTAAGGCGTGTAAACGGCAATGCCGGCCTTGAACTTGCCGTCCTTGGGGCCGAAGCCGGCGTAGAAGTTGAAGGGAGTCACCACTTTGTGGTCGATGCTGGTTTGGTCGCCGCCGTTCACGTCGCGGAAGCTTATGCGGGCAATAGCCGCGTTGAAGCCTACCTGCACGCCGTTGTCGCGCACCATAGCCAGGGCGCCGGGGTTGTAGAACATGGCCGCCTGGTCGAGCGACAAGCCCACGCCTACTCCGCCCATGCCAATGTTCTTTTGCCCGCCCAGGTTTACCTGGAAGCCGCTGGCGGAAGCCGCCGACGCGCTCACCAGCAGCGAGCCCCCCGCAAGGAGTAGTGTTTTAACCGTCATAAAAATGTGAAGAATGGTGGTGGGTTAGTTGTTGGGGGTTAAAAGTAACTGAAAAATTCAAGTCTGCACGGAAGTGAACTACTCGGCAAGCCGAATAATTTTTCCGGCTGCAATCGTTAGCCGGTGGGGCGGGCCACCTTCGGCCCGCCCCGTACCTTTGCCTGCATGATTCTCCGCGCCGACCACCTGGTTAAAAAGTATAAAGCCCGCACCGTGGTCAACGACATGTCGGTGACCGTGGGGCAGGGCGAAATCGTGGGCCTGCTCGGGCCAAACGGGGCCGGCAAAACCACCTGCTTCTACATGATGGTGGGCATGGTGAAGCCCAATTCGGGCCGCATTTTCCTCGATACCACCGAGATAACCACCATGCCCATCTACCAGCGGGCGCGGCTCGGGGTGGGCTATCTGGCCCAGGAGGCCAGCGTGTTCCGCGACCTGAGCGTGGAGGAAAATATTATGGCCGTGCTCGAAATGACACCCATGAAAAAGGAAGCCCGCCAGGCCAAGGTCGAAGAGCTGCTCGACGAGTTCAGCCTGGGCCACGTGCGCAAAAACCTGGGCAAGGTGCTGAGCGGCGGTGAGCGCCGCCGCACCGAAATTG
Source organism: Bacteroidota bacterium (assembly GCA_030853845.1). Taxonomy (GTDB): domain Bacteria; phylum Bacteroidota; class Bacteroidia; order Cytophagales; family Hymenobacteraceae; genus Hymenobacter. Next base: position 2,665 of record JALYUI010000033.1, read on the forward strand.
CCCGCGCCCTGGCCGTCGACCCCAAATTCGTGCTGCTTGACGAGCCCTTTGCCGGCGTCGACCCCATCGCGACCGAAGAAATCCAGGGCATCGTGTCCAAGCTCAAGCACCGTAACATCGGCGTGCTCATCACCGACCACGACGTCAATTCCACTCTCAGCATCGTCGACCGCGCCTACCTGCTCTTCGAGGGCAAGCTGCTTAAAGCCGGCACCGCCGAAGAACTGGCCGGCGACGAAACCGTGCGCCGCGTGTACCTGGGCAAGAATTTCGAGCTCAAGCGGAATGTTTAAAAAGGAATTATGAGTTTTGAGTTATGAATTATGAGTTAGCCAGCTACTGCTTAAGCGGCATCTTACCATCAACTCATAATTCATAACTCATAACTCATAATTCAAGAAGATGCTCGACCAGCTCATCGCCCGCACCGTGCAGCTGGGCAGCCTGGCGCGGCTGGCGCGCATCCGGGCGCAGCCGCACGAGGCGCAGGCCCGGCTGTTGCGGGGGCTGCTGCACGCGGCCCGGGCCACCGACTGGGGCCGGCGCTACGGCTACGCCGAGCGGCCCACGGCGATGGAATTTGCCCGGCGCGTGCCGGCCAGCACCTACGAGCAGCTGTACCCGGAGCTGGAAAAAGTGCTGCGCGGCCAGCCCGATGTGCTGTGGCCGGGCCGGCCCAGCTGGTTTGCCAAAAGCAGCGGCACCACCAACGCGCGCAGCAAGTTCATTCCAGTGACGAGGGCGGCGCTGTACGAGGGCCACTACCGCGCCGGGCGCGACATGCTGGCCTTGAGCACCTACCTCTACCCGCGCGAGCGGCTGCTGGCTGGCAAAACCTTGTCGCTGGGCGGCGCGCTCGGCCCCAACCCGTTCCGGCCCCTGGAGCCGGCCTCGCGGATGGGCGACGTGTCGGCCGTTATCATGGCGCAGCTGCCGGGCTGGGCCGAGGGCCTACGCACGCCCCCGCTGGCCCTGGCGCTGCTCGACGAGTGGGAGGAGAAAATCGACCGCATTGCCCGCCATGTGCTGCGGCAGGACGTGCGGGTGCTGGCCGGCGTGCCCACCTGGATGGTGGTGCTGCTGCGCCGGGTGGTGGCCCTGGCCGGGGCCGGCAACATTACTGAGGTGTGGCCGCAGTTGCGGCTGTTTCTGCACGGGGCGGTGGCCTTCGGGCCGTACCGCGAGCTGTTCCGCCAGCTCATTCCCGGCGAGCACATGCGCTACCTCGAAATATATAACGCCTCGGAGGGATATTTCGCCCTACAGGACCAGCCCGACGGCGAAGACCTGCTGCTGCTGCTCGACCACGGCATTTACTACGAGTTTCTGCCCGCCGACCAGTGGGCCGCGCCCGACCCGCGCCCCGTGCCGCTGGCCGAAGTAGAATTAGGACAGTCCTATGCCTTGGTTATCAGTACCAATGCCGGGCTGTGGCGCTACGTGGTGGGCGACACCGTGCGCTTCACCTCGCTGGCCCCGTACCGGGTGCGCATCACGGGGCGCACCAAGCATTTTCTCAATGCCTTTGGCGAAGAAGTGGTGATTGAGCACGCCGAGGCGGCCGTGGCGGCCGCTTGCCAGGCCACCGGGGCGGCCGTGCGCGATTTCACGGCGGCTCCGGTGTGGTTCGCGGCCGGTAGCGCGGCCTCGCGCGGGGGGCACGAGTGGGCGGTGGAATTTGCCGATGGTCCGCCCCCCGACCTGGCCCGCTTTGGGGCCGTGCTCGATGCTACGCTGGGCGCGCTGAACTCCGACTACGCCGCCAAGCGCCACCGGGGGCTGGCCCTGGCCCCCCCCCACGTGCACGCCCTGCCGCCCGGCACTTTCGAAGCCTGGCTGGCGCGGCAGGGCAAGCTGGGCGGCCAGCACAAAGTGCCCCGCCTGCTGAACTCGCGCGAGGTGCTGGAGGCCGTGCTCGGCGGCCGTTTATAAGGGCTGGCGGCTGGCCGCGCGCACCGCAGTGCCAGGCCTCCGGCGGGCACTGGCCGGGACGATATCAGCGTCAGCCGGTTGCGAAGGAGCGTTGAACGAATATATACCCGGAATTGATTGGGAATTTGTAATATTACCATAACATTCCCGCCCTGCTCCAAATATTCCCGCCTTTTGCTCTGATGCCCACCACCACCGACGCTCCGACAGCCAGCAAAGGCGCTTACCAGCGCCCGTATAAAACCCGTAGCCAGCGGCGCGAAGATGCCCGTCGCAAGCACGACGAAAACGGCGACCAGAAGTTTTTGCTGCGGGCTGCGGTTGTGGCCGGGCTGCTGGTACTGCTAGCACTGGCGTTTGCCTTAAAAGGCTTCGCCGACCGCCAGCAAGAAGCACCGACTGCAATCGAAGAAGTGCGCTAAGCGGCGGGCAGCCGGGCGGGCCTACTCGTCGAGCAGGCCCCCGAGCACCCCCCCAAGCACGCTGCCGCTTTCCTTGCGGGCATTGCCACCCGAGGGGGCCAGCGCCTGAATAAGCTTTTTGATGGGCATGGATTGCAGCCACACGCGGCCGGAGCCGCGCAGGGTAGCCAGCATCAGCCCCTCACCTCCGAATATCATGGACTTGAGGCCGCCGGCCCGGGCCACGCTGAAATCGATACTGGGCTCGAAAGCCACCACGCAGCCGGTATCGACGCGCAGCAGCTCGTTGTTGAGGCGCTTTTCGATGATGGTGCCGCCGGCGTGTACAAACGCCTTGCCGTCGCCGGTGAGCTTTTGCAGGATGAAGCCCTCGCCCCCGAAAAAGCCGGCCCCCAGTTTCTGGTTGAAGTGCAGGCTGATTTTGGTGCCCCGGGCGGCGGCCAGGAAGCCGTCCTTCTGCACGATGAGGCCTTGGGGCATTTCGCGCAGGTCGACGGCGATGATGGTGCCCGGGTAGGGGGCCGAGAAGGCGACCTTGCTTTTGCCGTAGCTGCCCCGGTGCGTGAAGTGGGTGAGAAACAGCGACTCGCCGGTGATGAGGCGGGTGCCGGCCGAAAACAACTTGCTCATCAGGCCCTGGTCGGGCTCGGAGCCGTCGCCCATCTTGGTTTCGAAGACAATGGCTTCTTCCATGTACACCATGGCGCCGGCTTCGGCAATCACGGTTTCGTTGGGGTCGAGCTCAACTTCGAGCACCTGAATGTCGGAGCCCAGAATGCGGTAATCAACGTCGTGCGAGTTCATCGGCGAGGGGAGAAGCGGGAGATGCGGCCAAAGATAGCGGCGGCCCGATATTTCGGCGACTGTCTGGCGCGGGGATACAATATTTTTTCGGGCGGGCGTTGAATAGGCCGGCGTTAGCTAACTTCATGGCTAGCCAATTTCCCTGCCGCCTATGAAGCCTGCGCGCCTGTTGTTACTGCTTACTCTCGGTGCCGGCCTGGCCAGCTGCGCGGGCTCCCGCTTCGCGGTGGCCCCGCCGGCCTGGGCCGTGTGGCTGCCCAACCGCTTCGACCGGCATGGCCTCGAAACCGGCCGCTGGCGCACGTTCTACGACGATGGCCGACACCGGCCTTTCACGGTGGGGCGCTACCGTCACGGCCGGCCCGTGAATACTTTTCACTACTACGACCCCACCGGCCAGCTCGACCGCACCGAAACGTTTCAAAAGGAGGGCTACTGCGAGGTAAGCTACTGGCACCCCGGTGGGCAGCTGGCCCGGCGCGGCCCGGCCCAGTGGGTAACCGGCCCGGGCCGGGCCGCCCGCTTCTACTGGTACGGCACCTGGACGAGCTACGACCCCGACGGCCAGATTACTGCCGTGCAAACCTACGTCGATGGCAGCATCACCCGCGCCGAAACCTACGAGCAGGGCCGGCTCACGCAGGTCGAGACTTTTGAGCACAACAAGCGCAGTCGCGTCGAGAGCTATGCCGACGGGCAACTCATCAAGGTGGAAACCTTTGAAAAAGGGTTGCGGGTGGGTACCACCAGCACGCTGTGAGTAAGTGGTCAGTGGTTAATGGTCAGTGGTTAATCATTAACCACTGACCATTAAATATTATTCGTCGGACGGCAGCTCACTGCGGGTTTCGGCGGCTTCCTTTTCGGGGTCGTCGGGGCTTTTTTTGCGTTTGGCCTCGCGACTGGTGCGCTTGATGAAGTCCTCGTCGGACTCTTCCACTTCCTGGTGGCCGTCTTCGATGGGGAAGTCGTCATCGTCGGTTTTTTCGCCGAATGCCCCGGCGCGGTCCACCAGCTTTTTGTCGCGCACGTGGCGGCCCAGAAACTGGTTTATCTGCTCGATAGAATAATTGGACGTGATTTCACCGAGGGGGTTCACGCCAATCTCGAAGCCTTCGAGCTCTTTGTGCACGCGGGCTTTCTTGTTGGGGTCGGGGGTAGCCTTTTTGGGTTTGACGGGTTTCTTGGCCATGATGGGGGAGCAGAAGCGAGGGAGTACGCTCAGGATGTACGCGAAACTGCCGTGCCGGGTGGCAATGCCGCCCCGACGCACCAAAAAAAAGAGGCTGACCACCGGCCAGCCTCTTTTCAGGGGAAGCGGCGAAGCGCTTATTCCAGCGTGAGGCGCTGGGCCAGGGGGCCGCAGCGCAGCACGTACACGCCGGTAGACAGGCCGGCCAGGGGCAGTACGGCTTCGGTGCCGGCGGCCGGGGCGGGCACCGACAACACGCGGCGGCCCAGGGCATCGAACAGCTCCAGCGGAGCGGTGGGGACCAAGTTCAGCAGCTGCACCCGCACGGCGTCGCGGGCCGGGTTGGGGTAGGCCAGCAGCTGGGGTGTGGTGTTGATGGCCCGCTGCACGGTGCGCACCGGCGAGTAGCTGAAGGTGCCGTCGCGGTCGACCTGCCGCAGGCGGTAGTAGAGCAGGGGGGCGGTGGCGGGCAGCTGGTCGTCGAGCAGCGCGTAGGCGGTGGGGGCAGTGCTGGTGCCCTGGGCCGCCACGGTGCCGACGCGGCCGAAGTCGCGGCCGTTGCTGCTGCGCTCCACCTCAAACCGGTCGCTGTTTTTCTCCGAGGCGGTGGCCCACTTCAGCTGCACGGCGCTGCCCTGCAAGGTGGCCGTGAAGGCGGTGAGCTCCACCGGCAGCGGGTTGTCCGCGTTGCCCAGGGTCCAGACCGAGAAGTCGGCGATGCCGGTTTTGCTCACCACGTTGCCGGCCAGCGTGGCCGGGCGTTGCGGAATCCAGGGGCCGCCCACGCCGGTGGTCGACTTGAACAGGGCCAGCTTGCTGGCCGCGATGCCGTTGAGCTCGTGGTTGAAGTAGGCGAAGTTCATGGTCACGTTCAGGCCCGTGTTCACGGTAGGCTGAATGTCGAAGTAGCGCAGGATGCTCTGGCTGGTGCCGGCCCCGGCCAGGGCCGCGCCGGTGGTGCGCGTGACCAGCGTGCTGCCGGGGGCGGTGGAGCCAGCAGCGGGCGTCAGCGTCAGGCCCAGCCCGCCGAAGGGTTCGGCGGTACCGGGAGCCAGCGTGCGGTTCACCACCACTTTGCCCAGCACGTAGCTGGCGTCCGACTCGCTCAGGCTGGCCGAGCCGCCCAGATTTACCTGATAGCTGCCGGTAGTTGTGAGCGTGCCGCTGCTCAGGGTCAGGGCCGCGTTGATGGTCAGGTTCTGGGCCAGCTGCACGGTACCGCTGGCCTTGTTCACTACCAGGGTAGTGAAGGGCGTGCTAGTGCTGCCGCCCAGGGTTTGGATAGCGGCGCTGCCTACGAACTGTACAGGGCCGGATAGCGTGGCCGCACCGTTGTTGGCGAAGCTGCCGTTCACTTGCAGCGTAGTGCCGCCATTGGTGGTAAAGCTGCCGCCGGTGTTAATGGTCAGGTCCTTGGTGGCCAGCGTGCCGGCGCTCAGGGTGGGGTAGCGGGGCTGGCTGGTCGGAATCACGGCGTTGGTGGCCGCATCGGGTATCTGGCCGTAGCTCCAGTTCTGGCAGGCCAGGGGGCTGGTGCTGCTGCTGCCGTTCCAGGTGGTGGTGGGCGTGGCGGGCACGCTCACCGTTACGATGGCCGGGGCGGTAGCGGTGTTGCCGCCAGTGTCGGTCACGGTCAGGGTCACGGGGACGCCGTTCACCACGGGGGGCGCGTCGGTGGTCCAGGTGGGGCTATTGACGAGCGTGGCCAGGTTGGCGGCGTTGCCCGTGGCATCGTTGGCAACGGTGCCACTGCCTTCGTTGAAGCGGTAGTAGGCCACCAGGCCGGCCGTGCCGGCGGGCAGACCAATGCCCTTGGCGGTGTTGAGCTGGGCCGCCGTGCGGGCCACGCTCCAGATGCGCACCTCGTCGAGGCTGCCGTTGAAGGACTCGCCGCCGCACAGGCCCGGGCAGGTGGTGCCGATGGTGACGTTATCGGCATTGGGCACGGCGTGCGGGCCGGGGTTGTCCGAGCCCAGGGCAATGCCGTCGAGGTAGAGGGTGCGGGTGTTGGTAGCCGCGTTGTAGGTGGCCGCCACGTGGTGCCAGCTACCGCTCAGGTCGGGGGTGTTGAGGACGATGTCCGGGCCCCACCAATAGTTTTCCAGGCCAATGCCGCGGCCGTCGTTGAACAGGCGCAGGGCGTTCACCTGCGGGCCCGTACCGTAGTTGCCCCAGCCAATGATGCCGTAGGCCCCCATGGCGGTTGGCTTAATCCAGGCTTCGAGCGTGTAGGAGCTGTTGCCGATGGGCAGGCTGTTGCCCGGCGCCACGGTCAGGTACTGGCCGCTGCCGTTGAAATTCAGGGCGCTGGCCACCGTAGCGGGCACAGCATCCACGCAACTGAAGCTGCTGGGCGACACGCTCAGGGTACCGGCTGCCGCCACGCCGCAGTTGGCGGTGCTGCCGTTGTTCACGGCCGTGGCGGCCACGGTGGCGTTGCCGTTCACATCCAGCATCACGCCGGCGTTCTGGGCCACGGCCACCGGCGGAGCGCAGGTAGCTACCGTGATGACGTTGGAGTAGTCGCCCTGCCCCGTTACCGAGGTTTTATCGGCCCGCACGCGGTAGTAATAGGTGGTGCTGGCGGCCAGGCCGGTCACGGCTTTGCTGAGCGTAGGCGCGGCCACCGTGAAGGGCGAGCCGCTCACGGCTGAGGAGAAGTCCGCCGCCGTCGATACGTCGAGCAGGTAGTTGGTTACGGTGCCGGTGGCCGGGGCCGTCCAGTTGGCCGTGAAGCCGTTGGCGGCGGTAGCACTGGCAGCCGTGGCGGTGGGCACCACCAGGGCGTAGCTCTCCACCCAGTTCGAGGTGCTGCCGCTCAGGGCGGAGTTGTTCAGCGTGCCGTGGTTGGCGTTGGCGGTCAGGTCATAGAGGGTGGTCAGGCCCGTGTTGGTGCCGCCGGGCGTGCCTTCATCGAAGGAGTAGTAGGCTGCCAGCCCCGTTTCGGTGCCCACTAGTGGCGTATTCATGGCCGCATTTAGCTGGGCCGAGGTGCGGGCCACGTTCCAGAGGCGCACCTCGTCGAGGCGCTCGTTGGCAAAGTAGCCGCTCGGGATGGCGCCTAGCAGCAGGTCGCGGCCCGTGACGTTGTTCACGGCGGCGGCCACCGGAATGGCCGTGGTGGCTTGCAGCACACCGTTCACATAAAGCAGCATATTGCCGCCCTGGCGCACGCCGGCTAGATGGTACCAGCGGTTCAGGGCCAGGGGCACGGTGCCGTTGCAGCTGTAGGTGGTGGTGCCGCTTTCCAGCAGGAAGGAGGGCAAGTTGTCGTTGCCGCCGACGGTGGTTTGCAACAGCCACTCGTTGGTGCCGGGCGAGCCGCCCGTGTTCCACTTGCCGCCGGGGCCGACGGCGTTCGAATAATTCGACGTGCCGGCCTGCTTGAGCACCCAGCCCTCGACCGTGAAGTCGCCCGCCCCAAAGTCCAGGGTGTTGTTGTCGGGGATACGCACGTAGTCATCCACCCCATCGAAGGCCAGCGCGTTGCCGGGGGCCAGCAGCCGGACGAAGGCCGGATTGGTGGCCGTGCCGCCGGCCGTGGTCACGCTGCTCGTGCCGGTGGCCGTGGCTCCGGCCGGCACCTTGAAGGTGATGGCCGTGCCCGTGTTGGTCAGAATGGTGGCCGCCGCGCCGTTGATGCTCAGGCTGGTCGCGCCACTCAGGCCCGTGCCCGTGAGGGTGACGGGGATGCCCGCGCCGGCTGGGTTGGGCGAAAAGCTGCTGATGGTTGGCACCGCGACGTTGAAGCGCACGCTGACCGTGTTGACGCCCGAGCCGGCGTTGGCCGTCACGAAGTCCAGGTCGCCGTCGTTGTCGAGGTCGGCCAGCTTCAGGGCGTTGGGCCCGCCGGGCACACTCAGGGCGGTGCTGCCCGAGAAGGTGCCGCTGCCGTTGTTCAGGCGCACGGATACGGTGCTGTTGCTGCCGTTCACGGTCAGCAAATCCAGGTCGCCGTCGGCGTCAATATCGCCCACGGCCAGCCCGCTGGCCTGGGCACCCAGGCTCACGTAGGTGCCGCTGGGGAAGGTGCCGCTGTTCAGGCCGCTGTTGGCGTATACGTACACGCCACTCGAGAAGTAGCTATTGACCAGCAGGTCGAGGTCGCCGTCGCCGTCGGTATCAGCCAGGGCGATGTCGTTGTAGGGGCTGTTTACGCTGATGGTGGCGGCGTTGGCGAAGTTGCCCGCGCCGTCGTTGCTGAACACGCGCACCTGGTTCACGTCGCCGTTGGTGGCCACCAGGTCGAGGTCGCCGTCGGCATCAATGTCGCCCAGAGCCACGCCGTAGGTGAAGGTGCTGCCCATCGCGATGTCGAGGTTGGTGCTGAACACCCCGCTGCCGTTGTTGAGGCGCACCCCGATTTTGCCGAAGCTGGCCGTTACCAGGTCCAGGTAGCCGTCGCCGTTCAGGTCGCCCAGGGTCAGGTTGAAGCCCTGCGGGCCGCTCACGTCGGTGCCGTTGGTGAAGGTGCCCGTGCCGCTGTTCAGCCGTACGCTAATGAAGGTGCTGTTGGTATTGGCCACCAGCATATCCAGGTCGCCATCGTTGTCGATGTCGCCGAGCACCACACCGTCGGGGTTGTTGCCCACGCCCACGCTGGTCGGTGCGCCGAAGGTGCCGGTGCCGCTGTTTAGGCTGATGCTCACGTTGTTGGAGCCGTTGTTGGCGATGGCCAGGTCGAGGAAGCCGTCGCCGTTGAGGTCCCCCACGGCCTCGCCGTAAGGCTGGGTGCCCATCGTCGGGTCGGAGCCGCCCGCGAAGGTGCCCCGGCCCGCGCCGCCGGTGGCGGTCGTGAACTGGTACACCTGCTTGTTGGTGGGGGCGCCGGCGCTGTTCTGCACCGTGGCTGGGATGGTGACATTCACCAGCTCGCCCGCCCGGAAGCTGCCGCCGGTGGGCGTGAGGGTGGCCGTGTTGCCGGCCACGGCCGTGGTGGCCGTGCGCAGGCCCTTATACTGGCCCGAGAACACCCGGATGGTGGCCGCCGAAGCAGCCGTCGGGACCTGGTCGAAGGTGACGGCGACGGTGGTGCCGACGGCCGCCGCGCGGGCATTGCGGGCCGGGTTCAGGGCCGTTACGTTCAGTGGCACGATAACCGTGAAGGTGCCGGTGCTGGTGGCCGTGCCGCCGGGCGTGGTCACTGCAATAGTGCCCGTGGTGCTGCCCGCGGCCACCGTGGCCGTAATCTGGGTAGCCGAGTTCACCACGAAAGTGGCCGCCGTGCCGTTGAAGGCCACGGCCGTAGTGCCGGTGAAGCCGGTGCCGGTGATAACTACTGAAGTGCCCACCAACCCGCTCGTGGGGGTGAAGGAAGTGATGGCAGGTGCCGGGGCCTGGTTCAGGCGCACCGACACGGTATTATAGCCAACGGCCAGCAGGTCGAGGTCGCCGTCGGCATCCACATCGCCGAAGGCCACGCCGGACGAGCTGGCGGCAATGGGCACCGCGGGGGCACTGGTGTAAGTGCCAGCGCCGCTGTTCAGGAACATGGTCAGGCTGCTGGTGTTGCGGCTGGCTACGGCCAGGTCGAGGTCGCCGTCGGCATCCACGTCGCCGAGGGCCACGCCGTAGGCTTGGTCGCCGGCGACCAGGTTTTGCCCGGCGGTAAAGGTGGCGTTGCCGCTGTTCAGCCATACCGAGGCCAGGCCGGCGGTATTACCCACTACGGCTACCAGGTCGAGGTCGCCGTCAGCGTCAATGTCGCCCAGCGCCACGGCGCGGGCATTACTCACGGCCAGGTTGGTGCTGCCACTGAACACGCCCGCGCCGTTGTTGACGCGGATAAGCACCGCGCCCGTGTAGGCCGCGCCCGCTATATCCAGGTCCCCGTCGCCATCCAGGTCGCCCAGCGTTAGTCCCCCCAGCCGTTGGCCGGAGGTGCTCAAGTCGGTGCCGCCCGAAAAGGTGCCCGTCCCATCGTTGAAGCGGGTGCTAATCGAAACTCCGCCGGCGTTTCCGGTGAGCAGGTCGAGGTCGCCGTCGCCGTCGATGTCGCCCAGGGTCACGCAGTAGGGGTTGGCCCCCACCGTCACCTCCTGGCTGCCGCTGAAGTTGCCCAGGCCGTCGTTGAGGCGCACGCTGGCCGTGCCGGCCGCATCGTTGGCCGTCACGAAGTCGAGGTCGCCGTCGCCGTCGATGTCGCCCAGGACCACGGCCTTGGCGGGGCCGCCCACCGCCGGGTCGGAGCCGCCCGCGTAGGTACCCGTGCCGTCGTTAAGCCGCACGCTCACCACGGCGGTGCCGTAGTTGGTCGTCAGCAGGTCCAGGCTGCCATCCCCGTTTACGTCGCCCACGGCCACGAATTGGGCACTGGCGCTCACTGAGGGGTTTTGGGTACCGGTGAAGTTACCCCGGCCCAGGCCGCCCACGGTGGTGGTAAACTGATACACGCGCTTGGCGGCCGTCAGGCCATTTGTATTGGCCACGGTGGCCGGTACCGTCACGCTCACGGTTTCGCCGGGCTTGAAGCTGGTGCGCACCGTGCTGGCCGTGGCCGCGAAGCTGGCCGTGCTGCCGGCCACCGTTACGGTGCCCGCTTTTAGGCCGCCGAGCTGGTTCGAGAAGACTTTCAGGTTGGCCGCCGAAGCGGCAGTTACGGGCTCCGTGAACGTCACGGCCGTGGCCGAATTGGCCGTGGCCGCCGTGTTGGCGTTGGCCACCGGGCTGGTGCTGGCCACGTTCAGCAGCACCGTGAAGGCGGTGCTGGCCGCGCTGGTGCCGCCAGGGGTGGTCACGGTGATGCTTTGGGTGGCGCTGGCTCCGGCCGGCACCACGAAGGTGAGGCTGGTGCCGCTCACGCCGGTGGGCGTCACGGCCACGCCGTTCACGCTCACGCTGGTCGCGCCCGTCAGGCCGGTGCCGGTGAGCGTTACGCTAGTGCCGGCTACGCCGCTGGTGGGGCTGAAGCTCGTAATCGTCGGCAGGGCCAGGGTGGTCAGGCTGATGACGTTGGAGTTGTCGCCCTGGCCGGTTACCGAGGTTTTATCGGCCCGCACGCGGTAGTAGTAGGTGGTGCTGTTGGCCAGGCCGGTAATGCTGAGGCTGGTGCCGCTGGCCGCCGTGAAGGGCGAGCCGCTGATAACCGAGGCGAAGGTGGCGGAAGTCGATACGTCTACGCGGTAACCGTTATCGACGGTGCCCAGGGCCGGGGCCGTCCAGTTGGCCGTGAAGCTGGTGCCGGCAATGGCGCTGGCGGCCGTGGCCGTGGGCACCACCAGGGCGTAGCTCTCCACGTAGTTCGACGTCGTGCCGGTGAGGGCGAAGTTGGTAAGGGTGCCGGCGTAGGCGTTGCTGCTCTGGTCGTAGAGGGTGGTCTGGCCGGTGTTGGTGCCGCCGGGGGTGTTGGCGGCCTGGTCGAAGTTGAAGTAAGCGACCAGTCCGGCCGCCGTATTGGTGCTCAGCATGTCGGCCTGCACCTGAGCTTGGGTCAGGGCCACGTTGTACACGCGCACCTCGTCGAGGCGGCCATTCAGCAGCTCGGTCGAGGTGAGCGGCGGAATCCGCTTGCCCAGGTTCCAGCTGGTGCCGGTGGTGCCAAAGGCGCTGGGGTTGCTGCTCACATCCAGCACCCCGTCCACGTACAAGCTCAGGGTGGTGCCGTTGTAGGTGGCCGCTACGTGGTGCCAGCGGCCATCGGTGATGGTGATGTTGCCTTGCAGGTCGTTGCCCTCCCCCACGTAGTACAGGTGCCCGCCGATGACGAGGATGCCCGAGCGCTGGTTGCTGCTGGCCGTGCCGTAGTTAAAAATTACGCTGCCGCTGGTCGTCGTCAGCACCCAGGCTTCCAGCGTGCGGGCCGCGTTGCCCTGGGGCAGCAGCGCCATCGTGCCCGTGGCGTAGTCATCCACGCCGTCAAAGGCCAAGGCATTGCCAGGCGGGGTAGCAACCACCGTGGTGAAGGTGGCCGTGCTGGCCGGGCCGCCGGCCGTGGTCACGCTGGTGGTGCCGCTGGCCCCGGCCGTGGCCGGCACCCGGAAGGTGAGGCTGGTAGCGGTGTTGTTCACAAAGCTGGCTGCGTTGGCCGCCACGCCATTTACGCTCACGCTGGTTACGCTGCCCAGGTTGGTGCCCGTCACGGTCACGGCCTCGCCGCGCACGCCGGGCGTGGGGCTGATGCTGGTGATGGTGGGGGCAAGCACTTGGTTCAAGCGCACGAACAGGCTGCTGCCGTTGCCCGCGGCCCCGGTCAGGTCCAGGTCACCGTCGTTGTCGAGGTCGGCTAGGGCGAGATAGTACATCTTGTCGCTGGCCCCGATGCTGCTGGCGGTGCCGAAAGTGCCGCTGCCGCTGTTCAGCACCAGGTAGAAGCCGGGGTTGCTGTTTTGATTGGAGCCGGTCACCACGTCTAGGTCGCCGTCGGCGTCCACGTCGCCCACGGCCAGTCCCGCGCTGGTGGCAGGCAGGGTATACGCCACGCTGGGTGCGAAGCTGCCGCTGCCGTCGTTATTGTTCAGGCTCACCGACAGGACGGCCACGCCGATGTTGGACGTGAGGATGTCGAGCGCGCCGTCGCCGTTCACGTCGGCCAGTACCACGGCGTTGGGGTTGGTCCCCACCGCCACGTTCGAACCCGCCCCGAAGCCGCCGCTGCCATTGTTAAGGCGCACCACCACACGGGCGTTGTTGTAGTCGGTCACGGCAAAGTCGAGGTCGCCGTCGTTATCCACGTCACCCAAGGCTACGTAGCTCGAGTTGGCCGAGCCGCTCACGCTGATAGGGGCCGTAAAGCCCCCGCTGCCGTTGTTGAAATACACGCCCACGGGTCCGGTTCCGCTCGACAGCGCCACCAGCATGTCGAGGTCGCCGTCGCCGTCGATGTCGCCCAGGGCGGGCTTGCGCGGGCTGGTGCCGTTGCTGGCCGCATCGGCCAGGGCCGTAAACCCACCCGCTCCGTTGTTCTGCAGCACGCCGATGGGGCCGGTGTTGCGGGCTACCACCAGGTCGAGGAAGCCGTCGTTGTTGAGGTCGCCGGCCGTGAGGCCCCGCAGGTCGCCGGCCGCGAAGCCGGTAATGGCCGTGGCCGCGCCGTAGCTGCCGCCGCCCGTGCCGAAGCGCACTTCCAGGCCCCCGCCGTTATCGGCCAGGTCCATGATGCCATCGTTGTTGAAGTCAGCCGCTACCACATCCGAGATACTCGTCACGGCCAGGGTGCTGCCGGGCAGGAAGTTGCCCCGACCCGTGCCGCCCACGGTGGTCGTGAACTGGTACACCTGCTTCGTGGCCGTGAGCCCGCCCGCGCCGAGCACGGTGGCCGGCACGCTCACGCTCACGGTTTCGCCGGGCTTGAAGTTGGTGACGTTGGTGCTGGCCGTGGCCGCGAAGCTGGCCGTGCTGCCGGCCACCGTCACGGTGCCCGCCTTGCGGCCGCCGGCCTGGGCCGAAAAGACTTTCAGGTTGGCCGCCGAAGCGGCGGTTACGGGCTCCGTGAACGTTACGGCCGTGGCCGAGCTGGCCAGGGGCGCGGTGCGGGCGTTGGCGGCCGGGTTGGTGCTGGCCACCTTCAGCAGCACGGTGAAGGCCGTGCTGGCCGCGCTGGGGCCGCCGGAGTTGGTTAGCGCGACGTTCTGGGTGGCGCTGGCCCCGGCCGGCACCACGAACACCAGGCTGGTGCTGGTCACGCTGGTGGGGGTCACGGCCACGCCGTTCACGCTCACGCTGGTGGTGCCGCTCAGGTTGGTGCCGTTCAGCGTGACGCTGGTG
>JALYUI010000048.1 GCA_030853845.1 Bacteroidota bacterium
GCTGGGCATAGTCGCCCACAGTGGCGCGGGCTTCGATTACGGCATTCGGGCCAATCAGGCAGCCATCGCCAAGGGTAGCCGTGGCGGCTACCACAGCGTTGGGGCCGATGTAGTTGCCGTGGCCCAGGGTGGCGTGGGCCGAAACACTGGCCCGCTCGTGAATGGCGTTGACGGGCACGGCCTCATACTCGGAGCGCAGCATCTGGGTGAGGCTGCGGCGGCTGGCCGCATCGTCGGTGGCCACAAAAACTTCACACTTTTTGCCCAACAGTTTCAGTAGCTCGGCGTCGTCGGTGTTGCCCATTACGGGCACATCGAGCAGCTCAGTGCCCTGTAGTTTCTGGTCATCGTCGAGCAGGCAGTACACGACCACATCGTTGGAGAGAAAGGCATCGAGCGCCGCGATGCCCACGGTTTGAGCACCAAGAATGATAACGGGGTTTTCCATAAAAAACAAGTTTGAAAGGCAGCCGCGCAGCAGCAAATGCTACCAGCGCGAAGGGCTGCGGCACAAAGTTACGCTTCGGGCGGCGGCAGTGCGGCCTCTGGGCTGCCGCGTCCGGCCAGGCCCAGCCGACGTAGCGCCTGGGCCGCATAGGCGGGCTGCAACAGCAACAACAGTAGAAACGGCAGCAGCTCGGTGCGATAGCGGTGCAGCGAGCCGAGGTTGGGCGTGGTAAGACCAATGAGGAAGGCCAGCAGTAGGCACAGCAGTCCCAATCCCAATCCCAGCCCAAAGGGCAGGCGGCCGCCCCGGCCTCGCAGCAAGGCCACCGTGGCGGCTAGTAAAAGCAGCAGCAGTGCGGCATTTTCGATACCCACAGCCACAAATACCGGCTGCCGGGTTTCACCCAGCCACGGGCGCGCCAGGCAGTTAGCCACCGCCTGCGGGGCATGTGCTACCAGGCTGCCGAGGGTGGGGCGCAGGTCGGGATACTCAAAATGGGGCTGGCCCATATTATTACGAATTTCGGACGAATAGATGCGGACCACCTGGTTCAGCAGCTTATTGACGCGGAAAGCCACGCTTACCTGCGGAGCCAGCCAGCCCCCGGCACCCATCACCAGTACCAGCCCTCCCACAGCAGCCCAGCGTCGGCCCAGAGCCAGGCGCTCCAGTCCCCGGCCCAGGGCCAGCCCTGCCAGCACGGCCAGCAGCGGAATCGCAAAAAAGTAGCGGGTAGCTAAGTGCAGCATGGCCAGCAGCAGCGTACCCAGCCACCAGCTTCCTACGGCGGCCGGGCCGGTGGCATATGCCGGAGCAGTCCCGTAGAGCCGTGTAATTACCCGGGCCGTGAGCCACGCGCCCGAGCCCAATAGCACTGCTTCTTTGCTAATGCCCGAGGCCCAAAACCACACCGAAGGCCAGAGCAGCAACGCCACTACCCCAGCCCCGGCCGGCGTGGCCGGCAGATGCCGGGCCAGCGCGCGGGCCAGCACCCAGCAGCCCGCAAAGGCAAACAGACTTAAATACAAAGCATTCAGCCAGCCCGTACCCAGTGAGGCCAGGTTCAGCAGCGCCAGCAGCTTTATCATAAACCAGGTATTGGACGAGTTCTGGTAAACAATATCGCCGCTATGTGAAGTCGGAAAAACGGTTACCGCCTGCGTAAGCACCTGCCAGCCCCGACCTGGAGCCGCCCGCAGCCGGGCCGTAACCAGCTGGCTGAAATCGTGCATGTATTCGGCATCGAGGCGCAGAGGCAGGCTACGCGCCAGCCCCGTACCCACCCGCAGCAGCAAGCCCAGGCCCAGCACGCCGCGCCAGCCAAACGAGCCAGCCCAGGCCCACTGCCGCCGTAGCCACGACAGTAGCAGCGCCAGCAGCGCAGCATTGAGGAAGACGGCCAGGGCAATTCTCATCGAGGAACGCGGGGTTGCTGCACCAGCTTGCTCCCAATGGCACAATGCAGGCAGCGGCGGGGCGCACAGTAGCTTTTGTGCAGTGCCAGCAGGCCCTGCGAGTCGGCTGCCGAGCCGTGGGTAAATCCCAGGGCCTCATACACAGCCGTGAACTGGTTGTGCTCGGCGGGCAGGGCCGAGAGCAGCGCCACGCTACTCTCAACCAACGCGGGCTGGTCTACGTAATGGGCGTAAGCCACCCGCAATGGCACTACCACGTTGATAATCAGCAATTCAATACTGGCTTTACCCAGCGCCGGCACCTTGCCCGCACGGCCGGGCCGATAATGTGTGCGCCAGTATTCGGGTGCCGGGGTCTGGAAAAAACCGGTGAGAGCCGCTACGCTCTGCGCCGTAAGCAGAGCATCGAACAAGGTGGGGCGGGCGTGCAGCAGGCCCACCAGCTGCCCCAGCCGCACCGGCGGAAAATTCGCCGGGCGCAGCCGCAGGTAATTCCACTCGTGCACGGCCAGCGCGGCCGCTCCCAGCTGGTATTTGTGCCGCAGAAACTCGTGTTCCTGCCGGAGGCTCCGGATATAGTCGTCGTCGGCCGTTTCCTCATTCTCCACCAAAAAGCCCGCCTGCCCGAACAGCAGGGCTTCGAGCTGGCGCTGGTCGTGGCGATGGCGGCGCAGCACACTCAGCGGCAGGGCTTTGGCAAGGCGGGCCAGTGGCTCACTGTTTTTCTGGAAGCCGAAGGCGGCCATCAGCAGGTGGTAGGTCGTCGCTTCCCAGTCCTGGCCCAAGTGCTGATGCAGGGCCGTTACGTCGGCTGCTTTGCGCTCGACGCGCTCCAGCAGGGCGCGCTCCACCATCATGGTTTGGGTAATTTCGGGCACTTGGCCCAGTAGCGGGGCGCAGGGCAGCGGGGCGGCCGCCGGGGCTTCAACCAGCGCCTCGTAGCGGGCCAGCAGCTCGGGGGCGAGGCGCGGCTGTAGGGCCAGGGCTGGAATGCGGGTGCCGTCGGTACGGTCCACATCGGCATCATGCTGGCCGACTACGTGCAGAATCACCTGGTCGTATTTGGGGTCGGTCTGGTGCTGGTGGCGGGTCCAGTCGGAAGCGCGCAGATGAATTTCCACGGCTCCGTTCCACTCCACTTCCCCCAGCCGCACGCGGGCGTTCAGGAAGTCGGGGCCGGCATCGGCATTGCGGAGCCCGGGTTTGAGCACCTGAATCAATTCGCCGGCGGCCGTGCGCAGGTCGGCTTTATCGAAATACTGGTGCTGCCAGACGTAATGGTAGAAGTCTTCTTTCATTAAATTGCGCTTAAGCCTGTAAATTTACTCTGATTACTCGTCAGATTACACGAACCATTCAATTGCCTAAAGCGCTACATCATCCATCAACGAAGCGATTAATACAAGCTATCAATCGTGCTAATTTTGGCCGCTATTCCACAAATCGATTTGTCACTCAGATAGCTGCGTTACTTGAAACTGCCGTTAACAAAGGGGACGCAACCGCTATTTACTGGTTGGGGATGCTTAATTGGGATGGTTGGGGAGTTGCGCAAAACCGTCAACGGGCGTTGCAGCTGCTACAAACGGCGGCCGAGGCAGGCCATCGCACTGCACAGCATAATATGGGAGTTGTCTATGATAATGGCTATGAAATCTCGAAAAGCTATTATCAGGCGTTTCGCTACTTTTCGCTGGCGGCCCGGCAAGGATTCAATGCATTCCATCGGCAGCTTCTACTATTCAGGGGAGGGCGTCGCGCAGAACTATAGTAAAGCCAAATATTGGTACCTTAGGAGTGCGCAGCTTGGTCATATGGATTCCATGTGCGATTTGGGCCGTTGCTATCAGCGGGGGGTTGGGGTCCGCAAAAACCAGCGCCAAGCGCTGCTCTGGTTTACAAAAGCAGTAAAGTATGGCAGTATCTGCGCCATGACTTGGATGGGATTGGAATACTCGGTCAAGCCTATTGAAGATTGGCCGAAGGCCCGGCATTGGTTAGAAAAAGCTGCAGAACACCAACAATCCCATGCGATGTATTTATTGGGTATTTGGGCAGAATCTGGTTGGACTGATGGTGAGAAAATTGCCGAAGCACTATTCTGGTTCAACAAAGCTGCTTTATTGGGACATAATAAAGCGGCCTTGCAC
>JALYUI010000099.1 GCA_030853845.1 Bacteroidota bacterium
CAACTGCTAAAGTACGGAAAGGGGACAGACTTCTTAGCAAGGCTACAACTCCCACCAACGCCCAAGCGGAGCTGGACCTCACCGGCCTGCCCCCCGGCCTCTACGCCGTGCGGGTAATGGCGGGTGCGGCTACCGCCACGCAGCACCTGGTGGTGGAATAGGAGCGGGCTATATCTTTGAGGCGGTACCTTCTGCTCACCCGTCTCCTGATTCTTTTCTTGATGAAGCTTCTTTCCCCGTCGTACCGGGCCGGCCTGGTGCTGGCCGCTTTCCTTGCCTGGCTGCCCGCCAACACCCTGCGCGCCCAGGCCCCCGCCTGGCAGTCGGCGATGGCCAGCACGACATCGGCCATCGCCGTTGCCAACGCGGCCGACGACAATGGCAACGTATACGTAGTGGGCTACTTCGACGGGATGCTGACGCTGGGCAACAGCACTCTGGTCAGTGCCGGAATGTACGATGTGTTCATTGCCAAATGGAATTCGGCGCAAAATGCCTTCGTGTGGGCCCAAAGAGCCGGTGGCACCGACATCGATTTTGCCCGGGATGTGGCCGTGCGCGGCAATGAGGTGTATGTGGTAGGCAACCTGGGCAGCCAGGGAGGCGATTTTGGGGCGGCCCAGCTGAGTACGGCGGGCCTGTCCGACGTATTTGTGACCAAGCTGACGGACAACGGCCCCAGTAGCCAGTTCAGCTGGGCCACGCGGGCGGGTGGCCCGGGCCACGATTCGGTGTGGGGCGTGGCCGTGAGTGGCTCCGCCGTGTACCTGGCCGGCGAGTTTGACGGGGTAGGGGCCAGCTTCGGCCCGGCGACCCTGACCAGCGTTGGGCAAAGCGATGCGTTCGTGGCAAAAGTGCTCGATGCGGGTAATGGCGGCAGTTTCGTATGGGCGCGGCAAGCGGGCGGCAGCGGGAACGACGCCGCAATGGATGTTGCGGTGAATGGGGCCAGCGTGTACGTGACCGGCCTGTCCGACAGCCCGACGACGTACTTCGGCAACACCTCTTTCACCGGCGTGGGCTCCTTCGATGCCTTCGTTACCCGGCTGACGGATGCCGGCACCACCGCTGATTTCGACTGGATTCGGGCCGCTGGCGGGACCAGGAGCGATGCCGGCATGACCATCGCCGTGAGCGGTAGCAATATTTACGTGGGCGGCACCTTTCGCAGCGTTGCGATAGCGTTCGGCTCCACGGGCTTCATAAATGCCAGCATTAATGGCCTGACGAAGGACGTGTTCGTTGCCAAAATGGTGGATGCCGGCAGCAATACCGTTTTCAACTGGGCACAACAGCTGGGTGGGGTCGATGACGATGATATCCGGGCCATGGCCGTGCGCGGCAGCAGCGTATACCTGGCAGGCAGCTTTCAGGGCACGATGGGCACCAGCCCCGGGGGGCCAAGCCTAACCTCGTTGGGAAGCAGCGATGCCTTCGTGGCCGCCTTGGCCGATGCGGGCAGTACGGGCCGGGTGCGGTGGGTGCAGAGCGCCGGGGGGGCGACCGCCGACATCGCCTTCGGGGTAGCCCTGGGGGGCAATTCCGTCTATGTGGCCGGCTCGCTGCATGCGCCGGCCAGTTTCGGACCAATGGCCATTGGTGGTCCCTCGGCTATTTGGCTGGCCTACGTGGCCGCACTGAATGATGCCACTGGCTTAGCCACGGCCGCTCCAGAAGCATCCGGGGCGCTGAGCCTATCGCCCAACCCCGCCCACGGCCGCGCCACCATCGACCTACCAGCCCTCCCCGGTACCGCCACGGCCACGCTTACCGTCCTCGATGCTCTCGGCCGTGCCCTGCGCACCCAAATGGTTCCCACCAACGCCCCGGCCGAGCTGGACCTCACCGGCCTGGCCCCCGGCCTCTACGCCGTGCAGGTGGCGGCGGGCGCGGCCATCGCCACGCAGCGGCTGGTGGTAGAGTAGGAGAGGAGCCGCTTCGGATACTGCCAAACCGTGCAGATGGCAACCACCATACCCCCAAAGTTGGCAGATATTTTTGCGGCGTAAGCGGCGCTTCGGGAGACGCTATATTTACGCAGGCGCTGGCTATTCCGGCCGCTGGGGCAGCGCCCGTTGCCCGCCTTTTGTTTGCCATCACTGTTCATCGCCCGGCTCACTATGTACGCTCCTTACCCGCAGTATTATTATTCATCAACAAGCGCGAATGGCCCGTGGCGTAGCGGCCTGCTGCTGTGCTGGCTCTGGCTGCTGCTGGCGGCAGTGCCGACTTGGGCCCAGCCGGTCAGCCAGCCCGTGGGGGCGCTGTCGCTGGCCCCGGCCCTGGCTGCCGACGGCACCCTGCGCGCCGGGGCCAGCGGCAGCTTCGATGCGCGGGGCTTCACTTTCGACACCGCGCCCGATGGCCACCCGGTGTTTCGGCCGGCGGCTCCCAATGGGGCCGACGACTACAAGTGGCAGGGCGGCTTTGGCCTGCCCGAGGGCATCAACGGCAGCCCCATCGGCAGCAACGTGAAAACGGTGCTGCAAGTGGGCAGTGACGTATACATCGGCGGCAATTTCACGGCCGCCGGCGGTACCGCCGCCAACTTTATTGCCCGTTGGGACGGCAGCCGCTGGCGGGCCCTGGGCACCGGCCCGGCCAATGGCCTGAACGGTTTCGTGCGCGCGCTGGCGGTGGCCCCCAACGGCGACCTCTATGCGGGCGGCGACTTTACCAGGGCCGGAGGCGTGGTGGCCAACGGCATTGCCCGCTGGAATGGCAGCACCTGGAGTGCCCTCGGCACGGGTACTCAGAACGGTGTGCAGGTCAACTCCGGGGTATATGCTATTGCCGTGGTGGCCAATGGCGACGTGTATGCGGGCGGCAATTTCTATCAGGCGGGCAGCCAGAGCGTGACCGGGCTGGCCCGCTGGAACGGCACGGCCTGGAGCACGGTGGGCGGGGGGCTGAGTTCTTATGCCGAGGTGCGGGCGCTGGCCTTTGATGCCACCGGCAGCCTCTACGTGGGCGGCAGCTTCGCCAGCGCTGGCGGCAGTGCGGCCGCGGGCATCGCGCGCTGGAGCGGTAGTGCCTGGAGCAGCCTGGGCGGGGGCGTGCGCAACAGCGCCACCTCGCCGGGCACCGTGGAGGTGCTGGCCGTGGCCGCCACCGGCGACGTGTACATTGGCGGGGGCTTTGGCTCCGTGAGCGGGCAGCCGGCCAACAACGTGGCCCGCTGGAACGGGACCAGCTGGAGCGCCCTGGGCACCGGCACCAGCAACACCGTGTACGGGTTGGCCGTGAGCCCCGGCGGCGAAGTATTCGTCGGCGGCTACCTGATTGCCACGGCGGGCGGCGTGCCCATCAGCGGCGTTGCCCGCTGGGATGGCACGGCCTGGAGCAGTGTGGGGCCGGCCGCCGGGGCGCGGCCGCTGTACGTAACCTGCCTGTGGCGCACCAGCGGCGGCGACCTGTACGCGGGCGGCGAGCTCTTTGAGTTGGGCGGCACCCGTCTGCACGGCCTGGGCCGCTGGAATGGCACCGCTTGGGTAGCCGTGGGCACCGGCCAGGGCAACGGCGTGTATGGCGAGGTGCAGGCCGTGGCCGTAGCGGCCAATGGCGACGTGTACGTGGGCGGCCGCTTCGACCAGGTGGGCACAGTACCAGCCCACAACGTGGCCCGCTGGAACGGGACCAGCTGGAGCGCCCTGGGCACCGGCACCGCCAACGGGGTAGGCGCTGCCTACGGTGGTGTAGATGCGCTGGCCTTTGCCCCTAACGGCGACCTCTACGTGGGGGGGTATTTTAATGATGCCGGTGGGCAGCAGGCCAGCAGTATAGCCCGCTGGAACGGGACCACTTGGGGCGTTCTGGCCGATGCCAGCGGCTACAATGGCATCGACAATGGGCGCGCATACGCCCTGGTTGTGGCCCCCAACGGCGACCTGTACGTGGGTGGCGGCTTCAATTATGCCGGCAGCATGCTCATCAATAATGTAGTTCGGTGGAATGGAACCACCTGGCAGGCCCTGGGGGCTGGCATCCGGGGCGGCAACGTGTTGGCCCTGGCCCTGGGCCCCAACGGCGAAGTGTACGCGGGCGGCTCCTTCGTGGCGGGCAATGGCAATGCCACCGGCTACCTGCTGCGTTGGAACGGCAGCACCTGGAATGGGGTAGGCAGCGGCGTGAATGGGGTAGTGCTGGCGCTGGCCGTCGCTTCCAGCGGCGACTTATACGCAGGTGGGCAGTTCACCTCGGCCGGCGGGGCTGGCGCCAACGGCGTAGCACGCTGGAACGGGACCACCTGGAATCCGCTGGGCCTGGGTGCGGCCAACGGCGTGCTGTTGCCGGGCGGCACCTACCCCGGCGTGAGTGCGCTGGCTTTCGGCCCTGGCGGCCAGCTGTACGTGGGCGGGAATTTCACCCAAGCAGGCGGTGGCAGTGCCAACTACCTCGCCACCTGGAACGGGACGACCTGGAGCGGTACCGCTTTCGGTAGCGGCCTCAACAACACCGTGCGCACCCTGGTCCTGTTGCCGGGCGGCAAGCTGTGCGTGGGCGGCTACTTTGCTGGCGTGGGCGATACCAGCAAGCCGCTGGTCGACTTCGGAATTTTCGACCCCGCCGCCGTGCCCACGGCCACGGTGGCGGGGACAGCGGCAGCGCTTGCTCCTGCAATTTTCCCCAACCCGGCCCATGCTACGACCACCGTGGCCGTGCCTGCTGTTCCGGGTGTGGCCACGGCTACGCTCACCATTCTCGATGCTGTGGGCCGCACCCTGCGCACCCAAACCGCCCCCACTAATGCTCCGGCCGAGTTGAACCTCACCGGCCTGGCCCCCGGCCTCTACGCCGTGCGGGTGCAGGCCGGTGCGGCCATCGCCACGCAGCGGCTGGTGGTGGAGTAGGGTAGGGGCGGCCGAACCCGCTACCTTTGCCCCATGAACTTCGCTGCCCGTATCGACCACACCCTGCTGCGCCCCGACTGCACCGAGGCGCAAATCATTCAGCTTTGCGACGAGGCCGCCGCCCACGGCTTTGCCACCGTGTGCGTGCCCCCCTGCTACGTGGCCCTGGCCGCCGGCAAGCTCGAAGGCACTGCGGTGGGGATTTGCACCGTGGTGGGGTTTCCGCTGGGGTATTCGGCGGCCAGTGCCAAATTTAAGGCGGCCGAAGTAGCCCTGTACGATGGGGCCACCGAATTAGACATGGTCATCAATATTTCAGCCCTGAAATCAGGCTATACCGATGCCGTGCAGGCCGAGATTCTGGATGTGGCAGACCTCTGCCATGTCCACCAGGCCCTGCTCAAGGTCATCATCGAAACTGCGCTGCTTTCGGAGGCCGAAATCGAGATGGCCGCCGGCCTGTGCGTGGCCGGCGAGGCCGATTTCGTGAAAACCTCCACCGGCTTTGCCAGCCGGGGCGCGTCGGTGGCCGATATCGAGCTGCTGCGCCGCGTACTGCCCGATACCATGCGCATCAAAGCGGCGGGTGGCATCCGTACCCGCGCGGCGGCCGACGCGCTGATTGCCGCCGGGGCCGACCGTATCGGCTCCTCCAACAGCCTGGCCATGCTTGCCGAAAAAAATGAAACCACCGCTGCTTAAGATGCTCTTCGCCGCTCCGCTGCTGGCCCTGGCCGCCTGTGCCGGCACCTCGGCCCAGGCCCCGCGCGCCAGCGCCCCGGCCGATACCACCCGCAAGCCCGTTGCAGCTGCCATGCCGGCCGAGGATGTGAGCCGCTACCGCCCGGTATTTGCCGCGTCACCCGCTGCGCCGCTCACCGCCGCCCCAGCCCCCAAAAGTGCCATAGTGCCCACCAATTCCGTGGATACGCAGGTTGAGCAGCGCCTGCGCGACCAGGCCTACACCAACCAGAACGTGAAGTATGCCCAGGGCTACCGCCTGCTGGTGTACCTGGGTCTGGAGCGCGACCAGGTAATGGCCATCCGGCGCACCGTCATCGGCCGCTACCCCGACGAAACGGACTACCTCACCTTCAAGTCGCCGGTGTACCGCCTCTACATCGGCGACTACCTCACCAAGCTCGACGCGGCCCGCGCTATGGCGCGCCTGCGTGGCCTCACCCCCAAGCTGGAGCTGGAAAGCACCCAGGTGCTGCTGAATAAGAACCCGTAGGGCAGAGGAGAAGTACGCCTTCGGACCGGTCATCATATGTTTGTGGTGGCACCCCTTGGGCCACGCCGACGTTGGTCATTGGTCTCTCAGACCGTTCAGCATGCCGGCACCCGTTGGGCCGCCCGCCCGTGAGCCCGGACAGTTCAGTGGTCG
>JALYUI010000121.1 GCA_030853845.1 Bacteroidota bacterium
GGGCGTAATTGTGCTGCGCCTGCACGAGCGCGGCAACGGCGGCTCGGAAGGCACGGGGGCGGCCGCCACCCTGGCCGACCGCGCCGCCGATGCCCTGGCCGCCCTCAACTACCTGCGCACCCGCCCCCAGGTCGACGTGACGCACCTCCTCCTCATCGGGCACGGCGAAGGAGCCAACGTGGCCCTGCTGGCCGCCGCCCAGCCGCAGGCCCCCACTTTTGTGGTGGCCCTGGCGGCGGCCGGCCTGCCCGTGCGCGAAGTGCTGGCCAGCCAGCCCATCATGTACGGCAAGGTGCTGGGCGGCGACTCAACCGAGCTACAGCGCCAGCGCCAGTACCGCGTAGCCGAGGCTGCCGCCGGGCAGGAAGCCGCCAGCCTGCGCGCCCACGGCTCCAACTCGGCCCAGGTGCAAACCTACCTCGACCAGCAGCGCCTGCGCCTGCACGCCACCCAGCGCCGCGACGAGCAGGCCCTGCTCAAGCACCAGCGCGCCATGCTCGAAATTGTGCGCCAGATGCCCGACAACGCCCAGGCCCAGGCCATTCTCAGCAACATGATGCGCCAGCGCTACCCCAATATCGCTCCCGCCGACCTACAGGCTAGCGTACAGGCGCTCACCACGCCGGCCTACCGCAGCTACCTAGCCTTCGACCCACTCCCCACGCTGGCGCAGGTGCAGTGCCCCGTGCTGCTGATGCAGGGCGACGACGATACCGAAGTGAATGCCACGGCCAACCTCGCCCAGCTGCGCAAGGGCCTGCGCACCAACTCCCGCGTAGCGGAGCTGCGCCTGCCCGGCCTCAACCACGCCATGCAAATTGTGAAGGACGCGGCCGTGGGTTTCGAAGCCCCGCTCTCGCCCGACGTGCTCACCGACATTCAGAGCTGGCTCAGCAGCCAGAAATAACGGCGGCTCACGCAAAGACCCTTCTTGCAAAAAGCACGTCCTGCTGAGTTTGCCGAAGCATATCTACCGCGCAGAGTAATCATTTACTGCTGCGGTAAAGATGCTTCGGCAAGCTCAGCAGGACGTTCCGGTATCCTTTCGCTTACTTCCGGCCGCTATGCTGGGGCTCCAGCATTTCCTGCACAATTTTCTTGTTGAAGGCGGGAATGTCTTCGGGCTTGCGGCTGGTGATGAGGCCGTGGTCGCACACCACTTCGGAGTCTTCCCACTGCGCGCCGGCATTTTTCAGGTCGGTATGCAGGCTGGGCCAGCTGGTAACGTGCTTACCGCGCACCACGTCGGCCTCCACCAGCAGCCAGGGGCCGTGGCAGATGGCGGCCAGCACCTTGCCCGAGCTGGCAAACTCCTTCACGAAGCTTACCACATCCTTGTTCAGGCGCAGGATGTCGGGGTTCATCTGGCCGCCGGGCAGCACCAGGGCATCGTAGTCGGCCGGCTTCACGTCGGTGATGACTTTATCGACGTCGACTTTGCTGCCCCAGTCCTTTTTGGGGCCGTCCCAGCCCTTGATGGAGCCGCTTTTGAGGGAGATGACGTGGGTTTCGGCGCCCTCGCCTTCGAGGTATTTCTTGGGCTCGTCGAGCTCGGCCTGCTCGAAGCCGTCGGTGGCAATAATGGCAATTTTCTTGCCCTTGAGTTTGTCGCTGCTGAAGATGCTCATAGGATGGAGAGAGAATAAAATACGGAGCCGGGGATATGCCCGGCTGCTTCCGTTTACGCCTCAAAAAGCCCCGGGTTCCGCAAAATCTGGGCTTTTGAACGGCTGGCGGTGCTAAGCAGAACGGTAAGCCGGGGTAAGTGGCGGCGGGCGCGGCGCTGGCCGTTTCGGCGGGCGGGGCCATGTCCGCCCCGACCCGACGGCCCACCCCCGCCCGGCAAACCAGCCGGGGGCCGTTCGGCGTAACTGCTGTGGCCGCCCGCAGCTGGCGTGGTCGCCTCCCAGGCTGCATTCGCCGATTCCAGCCCGCCAGTGGCCGAATTGATTTGCGCGGCCGCCGCCCGGGAAGCAGCTTTACTCATTACCGCTATTTATTCTCTTCCGCCATGTCGTCGTCCGCCCTTACCCGCCGCCCCTTCTCCTCCACCCTGCTGCCCCGCCTGCTGGGCCTCACGCTGCTCGGCCTGCTCGGGCTGCTGGTAGCGCTGGGCGCGCAGGGCTGATGCGTAGCCGGGGAGGTTATTTCCAACTATTATATCGCACCCGCTAAGGCCGCAGCTCCGGCTGTTGCCACTGCTACCAGGCCCGCCCGGCACCCCGGGCGGGCCTTTTTATGCGCCGGCCGGCCTCACGGCGCACCCAGCAGCCCGGCTACCAGCCGCTGCATGCCGTGCTGCCGGAACGGCGAGGGCGAATCGAGCACCGAGGTGAAGTTATAGCGCACTACCACGGTATTCAGCCGGCGGAAGCGGTCGAGGTAGCCCGGCCCGGCCCGCAACAGTGCCAGCACCTCATCGTTCTCGTACACGAGGTATGTGCGCCGCGCGGCAGTGGGCGGCAGCCGGTCCTTTTTGGCCACGCCGAAATAGCCCGCGTGCTGGGCCAGCCCGCCGCCCAGCGAGTGGCCGGCCGCGAAAATGCGCGCCCGGCCGCGCCGCTTACTCCACTGATACCGATTTCGTGTGCACGGCAAACGTCGTGTCGCCCATTTCCATGTATCGAATCAGGACGAAGCCCTTGCGGCCGGGGTCCTTTTCGATGGGTTTCACCCCGGCTTCCCACTGGTTGCAGTGCGTGGCGAAGGGCTTCACCAGCGGCCGCCACTGCCCGGCCCGGTAGGTGTACACGAAATAATTCATCCAGCAGCTGGTGAACCACTCCGGCAGCAGCCCGATTTCATCGCCGCCGTCCCCGTTCAAATCGCCCAGGTTGGTGGGCGTGCCCCCGATGCAATCGGCCTTCGCAATGGCCGGAAACTGCGCCTTCGAGAACCGCAGGTAGCTGGTGCAGCTGCCCAGGCACTCCATCTCGCCGGTTATTTTGGGCGGCACCAGCCACCCGTATTCGGCGGTGCCGTCGCCGTCGAAATCGCCTGGCACAGCGTCCTTCGGCCAGTGGGCCGGTGGGGCCTGGGGTTTCGGCCCGGCGGCGTTGGGGGAGCTGCCAGTTTTGGCGGGGCGCTCGCAGCCCGTGCAGAGGGCGGTGCCCAACGTCAGCAGCGCCAGCAGGCGGGTTGTTTTCATCACAGTGAATCAGCTCAGCGGGTATGCAGGCTTGCGCAGTTAAACTACAGGTCAGATGGCTTCAGGCCCGTTTTCCTGGCAATTCACCCCCGCATTACCGGGCCGACTTCGTCGCCATCGTGAAAGGCGAAGGTGTAATCTTCCCAATCAGGCCGTGCCAACGTGCGGTGCGAGCCCGATTGCCGCTTCTGCTCCCAGCCTATCCGCAGGAGCGCCGCCAGCACCAGCCGGGCTTTGGTCGCCCCAAACTGGCTCATGCCGCTATCGAAAACACGCCGGCCAAATCGGGCACCGCTTCGCCGTGTTCCAGCCGCTCGGCCATTACTCGCAGCGCCAGGGCTTTCGCGTTGGCAATAGCCTGCTCCCGCGTCGGGCCATATGTTAAAGCCCCCGCGATTTCCAGCACTTCCGCCAGCCAGCGGCCGTCTTCTTCGCGTTCGGTTTCGATAGTCATAACAGTTCGGTAAGTTGGTTATCCAAATTTACACCACTCGAATCCGATTGGTTGTGATTAGCTGGATGATTAATCAAGCAGGTTAAACTCTTCTTTTAATCGGTCTAGTGTTTTCCTGTCAGTTAATCTACAAACCACATTCTGATTTGCAAATAGTCCTTTTTCTTTTAGCGGAGGTATATCATCTGCTGTTATCCACTCAACCCTTACTACATATTCACTTTTGTCCATATCATCGGCATATTCTCCCATTTTTTCTGCCACAAGAGGCAGCTCCAATAATTGAACATCCTGTTCACCTTGCTGAATTGTAAAATCCTTCACAGCAACTGCTGCATCTAACACTGTCCCGATACCTACATATCCAACACCCGGCACATAAGCTGACACTCGTGAACCTGGCACTAACTGAGCAAGCTTAGAGCTATAAAACTTACCACCTCCCGCTGAAACGAAGCCATATTTTCTACAATCAGCCCAACTTCTCTGCTGGCCTTTTATCGCCACATAAAAGTCTTTTTGATTCCAAGTATCCCTGGTTTTATGAATCTTAACTTCTTCCGCTCTTTCAGCAACTTGCTCTGGGTCTAACAACCAAGAACGCGCAATATATTCATTATTATTGTCTGTGAAATAACGGAAAAATACGGCATTAATTGGCACCCCAAAATTATCAGTCAAATAGTTAATGATGCGCTCAGTGCTATTATCTAGCTCAGAAGCAACAATAATAATTCGATGGTTTTCATTTATTTTCTCTGGTAATTCAATTTCAAATCTTGCTTTAAAAGCTTGTCCTAAGTCCTTATTTCCATAATGACTATCGAAAATATTGACCAAGTTCTCGTAAGACAAATTCTGCACCCACGAGGCATAATCCAATGCCTGCCCAACTACGTCACGAGGTGTCTTATTTCGTTTCAACTCAATAACAACCAAGTCTCCTTGGGCATCAATAGCAAGCAAATCAATGCGCTTCCCAAAACTGGTTGGCACTTGTTTACCAACCAGCATTAAATCAGGGTCCAACACCCTTAAGTCTTTCAATAAGACCGTTTCTAGCTTAGCTTCTTTATCAAGTGATGAGAACTTAATGCGCTCCAATTCACCATTTATTCGCCAAACACCAAATTCAACTGACATCTTCTATTGTATAAGCAAATCATGAATTAAACACCCTTCCCCACAACCCCATCCAACCGCTTCTTCACGCCGGCCTGCACCGTTACCGGCACCTCCTGCCGGGCCATGCCCGCGTCGCTGAAGACCACCGTGTACTCCCCCGCCGGTACGGCCAGGGCGTAGCGGCCCTCGGCGTCGCTCAGGGTTTCGAGGGGGGCTTTGCCGCCCTGCACGGCCACCGTGATGCCGGCCGCCACCCGCCCGTCGGCCAGGGTGAGGGTGCCGCGCAGGCCCGCCTGGCCGGGGCCGCGCACGAGGCTCAGCAGGTACTCGGTCTGGAAGAGCTTGGCCACGTCGGGCTGGCGGCGAAAGATGCGCTGGGCGTCGCGGTTCAGCTTCTGGTAGTCGTCGTAGAGGACGCGGTTGGCATCCTGCTGGGCGGTGGCGCCCTGCTGGGCTGCCCCTTTCAGCTGCTGGTACTGCTTCAGCAGGCGGGCCAGGTCGGCGGCTTCGGCGGCCAGAGTTTTGGTGAGGAAGGTGGCCGGCATCTGGCCCCGGGCCAGCAGGTCGGCCTGGTGGTCGTCGCCGAAGGTGCGGGCTGCTGCCAGCAGGGCCGTCACTTCGGCCCAGTCGTTGTGCGAGGCCGCGTCGTAGTGGCCGTGGCCGGCGGCCGCGCGCATCGAGTCGTGGTTGGCGGGGTAGGCTTCTTCGATGTAGCCATCGAGGCGGTGCCAGGCGGCGAGGTAGTCGGCGAGCTGGGCCACCAGCTGCTGGCGCACGGTTTCGGCCTCGCCCGAGCGGGCGGCATCGGCGGGCAGCTGCTGGGCGGCGGCCAGGGCTTTTAGCTGGTCGGTGGCCAGCTGGGCGGTGTAGCCGCTCTTGTAATCGGCGAACTCGCCGAGGTGGTCGGTATAGGCCTGCCACGCCAAGGGCAGCAACAGGTACAGGTCGCCTTGCGACACGGGCAGTCCGGACTTTGCCATGATAATTTCAGGGTAGATGAAACGATGCGGCACCAATTGCGCCGGGCCAAATGTAAGCAGCGGTTTCCGGCTTCCCAATCGCTGGCGAACAATCGAGGAAAAATGCAATATCTCGCTTTCTAACCGGTGCTCTTTATTGATTTTCAGGGCTTCGCCCGCTACCGCCGCCTCCCCAACGGCTGCGGCCGGCTCCCCGTTGGTTACCGGCGGCTCCCCGGCCGTTGCAGCCGCCTCCCCAGCGGCTACCGGCGGCCGGACAACGGTTGCGGCCGCCTCCCCGGCCATTGCCGCCGACCGGATTTCCATTGCCGCCACCTCCCCATCGCCTGCGGCCGACCGGATTTCCATTGCGGCCGCCTCCCCATCGCCTGCGGCCGGCCGGATTTCGGTTGCTGGCCGCCCCCCGAAACATTCAATTCATCGAACGGTGTAGAGATGCGACCCTTCGCG
>JALYUI010000125.1 GCA_030853845.1 Bacteroidota bacterium
GCTGCGGGCGGCGCTTTAGCGTCGAGGCGCGTGGTGGCTGTTGGGCCTATATGCAGTACCTTGTTTCTATATCCTGCTCTCGTATTTTATGAAACTCCTGCTGCTCGGGCTGCTGCCGCTGCTCAGCTACTTCCCGGCGGCCGGCCCGGCCCCGGTGCGCGTCACGTTCAGCCCACTCACGAAGGCGGCGTATTTAGCCGCGATGAAATCGGTGGTTGTGACGAAGCCGGCTATGACGTTTCCGGTGAGGAAAGTGCGGGGCCGCATTGTGATTCCGACGGCGTCAGGCAACAAGATTTTTCAGGATAAGGGTGTCGGAACGGATGAAACTGCGCAAGAGAAATATGAGTACCGTGGTTACTTGCCACAACTCAGTTATCACTTAATTTTTGTGCAGTTTTGGGAAGGTTCGCAATGGATTTTACTCAATACAAAAGGTAGGCAAACAGAACTGGCGGGAGAACCCATTTTTTCGCCTGATATGCAGCATATAGCCGCTAGTTGGCCAGGCATTGAAGTGTCGGGCGAGGGGCCGAATATCATCCAGCTATTGGCGTTACAAAATGGGACGTTGCGCGAAGTCTGGTCGATTGAACCAGCCATTGAGCCAATGACTTGGGAGCCAGATGAAATCCAATGGCTTTCCAATTCAACGCTGCTGCTGAAAAAGAAAATGTGGACCGGCCCAAAACCCGGCAATACCTTCACCTATTCCAAACTGGAAATCAAATAGCCATGAAGAATTTGCCGAGCCTGCTGGGGTTGATTCTGCTGCTGGCCGCTCCATCCGCCCAGGCCCAGAAAGCCCCCATTTTCCACACCCTCGACGGCCGCACGCTGCGTCCGGCCGACATCGACCGGACCGTGCAGCAGCTCATGGATTCGGCCAAGGTGCCGGGGCTGGCCGTGGCCTTGCTGGAGGATAACAAGGTGCGCTACCTGCACACCTACGGCTACCGCAACCTCGAAACCAAAGCGCCGCTGGAGCCCCAAACGGCCATGTACGCGGCCTCGCTCAGCAAAGCGGTGTTTGCCTACCTGGTGATGCAGCTGGTGCAGGAAAAGCTGCTCGACCTCGATAAGTCTATGGCCGAATACCTGCCCAAGCCGCTGCCCGAATACGATGCCTGGCGCGACCTGGCCGGCGATGCCCGCTGGCAAAAGCTCACGGCCCGCATGGCCCTCACCCACACCACCGGCCTGCCCAACTGGCGCTGGCTGGCCCCCGATAAAAAGCTGCGCTTCCAGTTTGAGCCCGGCGCGCGCTACGGCTACTCGGGTGAGGGCCTGCAGCTGCTCCAGCTGGTGGTCGAAACCATCACGCAGCAGAGCCTGACGCAGCTGAGCGAGGCGCGGGTTTTCCAGCCGCTGGGCATGGCGCACACCAGCTACCTGTGGCAGCCCGCCTTCGACCAGAACTACGCCCTGGGCTACGACGAGCAGGGCCAGAACCTGGGAGTGCGCAAGCGCACCAAGCCCCAAGCCGCCGGCTCGATGGAAACCACGCCGGCTGATTACGCCGCCTTTATGGCCGCCGTGATGCAGGGCCGGGGCCTCGCGCCAGCCACCAAGCGCGAGATGATTCGGACGCAGGTGCGCATCCCCTTTAAGGCGCAGTTCGGGCCGCTGGCCACGGTGGCCGCGCCCGATAGCAACCACGCCATCGGGCTGGGCTACGGGCTGGGCTGGGGTACCTTTGAGTCGCCCTACGGCCACGCGTATTTCAAGGAAGGGCACGACGACGGCTGGGAAAACCACAGCGTCATCTTCGGCGACCGCAAGGTGGGACTGCTGCTGCTGGGCAACAGCTCCAACGCCGACGGCATCTTTAAGGCCCTGCTGGAGCGGCTGCTCGGCGACCGGGCCACGCCCTGGCAGTGGGAAAACTATGTGCCCTACCAATACGTGGGGAAATAGCTGCGGCTAACTTTGTTTCGTCTTTTTTCCAGTGATGCTGCCCCAACGACTCCTATTTGTGTACAACGCCGATGGCGGCCGCCTGGCCGGCCTGAAGGACATGTTCCACAAAATCCTGTCGCCCTCGACCTACCCCTGCTCGCTGTGCGCCATCACCTACGGGGCGACTGCGATGCGGCCGGAATGGGGCGCATTCATCCGGGCGCTGCCGGTGCCGGTGTCGTTTCCGCACCGCGACGAGTTTCGGCGCGACTACCCGCAGTGGGCCGCGCATCCGCTGCCGGCTGCCTTCGCCGTGGGCACCGATGGCACGCTCACGCCCTTCATCGAAGCGCCGGAGCTGGATGCGGCCGATTTGAACGGGCTGATGCAGCTGGTGCGGGAGCAAGTAGCGCGAACTTTGTAGTTCGCGTGCCCGCGCCGTTTTAAATAACAGTCCAAACGGCGCGATAACAGTCCAAACGGCGCGGACCCGCGAACTACAAAGTTCGCGCTACTGCCGGATGGCGCAACCTGTCGTTCTTTGGGGAAATAAATATTATTGCTCCTCCTTATTGATTCTTTCATGAAACGACACTTCCTGCCCGGCGCGCTGCTGGGCGCGGCCCTGCTGGCGGCCGGCCCGGCCCTGGCCCAAACCGTCAACACCGGCCCGGCCTACGATTCGCGGACGCTGTTCAGTCCGGAGTTTATCGAGCAGCTGAGTACGCCCACGCGCACGGCCGGCGGCCAGCCCGGCGCGGATTATTGGCAGAATGCGGCCGACTATAAAATCGATGCCCGCCTCGACGAAAAGGCGGCTCGGGTGAGTGCCACCGTGGCCATTACCTACACCAACAACTCGCCCGATGCGCTGGCCTTCGTGTGGCTGCAGGTCGAGCAGAACCTGTACCGCGAAGACTCGCGCGGGGCGGCCATCACGCCGGTGGGCGGCGGGCGCTTCGGCAATAACGCGCGCGGCTTCCGGGGCGGCGACTCGCTGCAAACCGTGAGCATTGAGCTGCACGGCAAGAAAATGAAGGCCAACTACCGCGTAACCGACACGCGGATGCAGATACTACTGCCCGAGGCCCTGAAGCCGAACGGCGACAAGCTGAAAATCGACATCGCCTACGGCTTC
>JALYUI010000138.1 GCA_030853845.1 Bacteroidota bacterium
GCCCTCTGCCAAGGAGGTGGAAGCGAACGGGTACAGCTTGGGCGACATGGATGCCAAATTGCTACAGTCGGTTGAAGAACTGACACTGTACGTGATTGAGTTGAATAAGCAGAACGAGCAGCTAAGAGCCCGCACCGCCACGTTGGAACAACTCGTGGCCGACCACCGTTAACGTGCTTCGTTATGCAAATGCTTATGTTTCTCATGCGAAGCCGTGGTTTCGCGTTGCTGCTGCTCTTGTGGTTCGTTAGCCCATGGGCCGGAGCCCAGTCCCTGACCAACGGCGGTTTCGATAACATCAACGCGGGCTGTTCCAACAACATCGTTTCGCGCACGAATCCCTTCGCCGACGGCTGCGTACCAGGGTGGCAATCCTCTCACGGCACTCCCGACATCAACGGCGCACCCGGGGATTACTATGCATTCATGTACGGGGGGCTTTATGGCGGCAGCGTTGGCAGCGAAGGGATATTCACGTCGTATGCCTTTCAGAACAACGTGCAGTACCAATTTACATTCTGGGCGCGCAACGTGGGTTTGCAATCTGGTACGCCAACGCTCATCATCAACATCGCCGACGGGCTCACAGAAAGGGGCTACCAAGGAACAACCCCTCAGTCGCCGCCCACCGCTGGCGTTACACGACGGGAAGTGGGCCGTCAAAATGTGACGGGAGCCTGGGTTCAGTACACGGTCAACTTCACTGCTCCAGCGGCCGCTAGTCAATTTTGGCTCTATCCCGAGGCGAGCGTCAACGTAAATACGTCACCCCACCAAATAGAGGTCAACGGCTTGGCCATCGTGAGCTCTTGCATCAGTGGGAACGTGTACTACCAGAACACTTCCTCGTTGCCCGTAATGACGAAAGCGCAGGGCAGTATTCTTTCTGGTCAACAAGTCACGGGGGGCACGCCAGGGCCGGTTACCATCGGCACTGGGCAAACCGTTGCATTTCGTGTGCTCCAAGAAATCGCGTTGCAGGACGGATTTAATGCCAACGCAGGAGTAGAATTCAGTGCGAGTGTTGTGCCATGCAAGGGTATTAATTGGGGCCTTACCGGTTTGAACGCCGATGGTCGCGGGGACCGCACTGCGGCGGCGGCGAATATCCCACCCGGGATTCCGTGTGATTGCTTGGCCAATGCCTCTTTTGCCGAGTCTGCTCCCTCCGAGGAAAGGGCGGCCAGCAGAGTAGCTGCGCTAGCAACTGCCGATGCCGAGGTAGCCGTGCAGGCCTACCCGAACCCTGCGCAAGACCACTTAGTCGTGGTGCTGCCTGGCATTCCGCGCGTCTCTGCAACGGGCACTATCATCAATGACGCCGAATCAGGCCGTCGCACGGCGACAGGCATCATATACGATGCTTATGGCCGTGAAGTACAGCGACTTAATCTACAATCGGGCACCACAGTCGTATCGGTCGAGGTACTGAAGCCTGGCATTTACCACCTGCACGTTCCTATCAACAGGAAAGTTGCCAAAATAACCTTTGAAGTAGCTCGTTAGGAAAAGTTGCTCTCTGAAAGTCCCGGCAGCTACGGCCTTGTTCTTACCCACATTTCAAAAAAGCGCCGGCCAGAGGTCGGCGCTTTTTTGTGGGGCCTTGCGGGGGACGGTTAGTAGCTTGCGGGATGATTATACTTACTAAACGCTGATTGTTAGACGAATATTTGTTTTGAAGTTTGCCAATGCAGCACACGAAGCTGTTTAGAACGTAAAGCAGTCTGTCATCCGGAGCGTGCGAAGGCCCTTATCGCGTCCGCCCGACTTGGAAGTAGGCCAACATGAGCCCTCCTGAGAAGGTCCTTCGCAAGCTCCGGATGACAGACGATAAAAAATCAGACTTTCTAAACAGCTTCAATATGCCACGCAAACATGACGGTCAAGCTCTGCATTTTATTGGTCACAACCGCTAGTCAAAACTATGCGCTTTCAGCGCAAGACTTTCAGTTGCTACCACGACCGTAGGTTTGCGTTATGAGCCATGAGCAACGTCGGGGTGGGCATACGGTTTCCTGGCTGACGGCGCACGTGGTCTGGGTTACGAAGTACCGTTACCATGTGCTGACGGGGGACGTGCAGCGCCGTTGCCGGGAGCTTATCAAGCAAATCTGCGATGCCGAAGACGTGCGCATTCTGAAGGGGGTGGTGAGCAAAGACCATGTCCACATACACATCGCATATGCGCCTTCCAAGCCCATCAGCGACCTGCGCAAGCGGTTGCAAGGGCGCACCTCGCGGCGCTTGCAAGAAGAGTATCCGTTGCTGCGCAGAAAGTACTGGGGGCGGCATTTCTGGGCTATCGGGTACGGGGTGTGGAGTACGGGGTGTGAAGTACGGGCAATATCGCGGATGAAATGGTGCAACAATACCTGGAACATCACCGGGACGCCTCCAACAAAGACAACGATAATATTATCTTAGGCTATGAATTTCATTCCGGTTGCGTTGAACCTAGGGACTTGCAGTCCATAGTGGTTTAGTTGCCCGATTGGTCTGTTATATTACTGATAACCAACTTATTCACCGACCGTCGCCTGGTACGGTATGGCCACTCAATAGCCCCCGACGAGTCACTCAGGCCAGCAGAAGTAGTGCCGCGAGCCATTCGCTGGATTAGAGAAGAATACAAAGCGAAGAAATAAGTGGCCTGGCCATTTAAACTTTAGCGTCTTTACTGACTTGATGCTAGATAAAATTCTTGACAAATATCTTTTTATATGCTATAAACGTCGTCTGCAACACGTACAACGCGGTTTTAAAGGCTGCTCTCCAAACTTAACATGCAGTATTCCCCTTTTTCCGAACATGCCTCTAGTGGTGCCCGAGCCAGCTTTCGGGGTTCAGGTTGGCCGAGTTGTGCCACACCTGAAACTGCACTTCGGAGGTGCCTTCGCCATCAGTGGCCACGGTGCCAATCACGTCGCGGGCACTC
Source organism: Bacteroidota bacterium (assembly GCA_030853845.1). Taxonomy (GTDB): domain Bacteria; phylum Bacteroidota; class Bacteroidia; order Cytophagales; family Hymenobacteraceae; genus Hymenobacter. The sequence goes on from JALYUI010000138.1 coordinate 2,936, forward strand.
ACGCGCTGGCCTTCCTGCACGCTCACCGAGCGCAGCTTGGCGTACACGGTGAAGAAGTCGCCGTGTTGAATCATAACGATGGTGTTCATGCCCGCGATATTGGCAATGGTAAGCACCTTGCCATCGAAACAGGCCCGCACGGCCTCTCCGGCTTCGGTCTGAATATCGACGCCCCGGTTTTCGACGGTCACGTTTTTGAGCACCGGGTGGGGGTGGCGGCCGAAGCGTTGGCTGATGAAGCCCCGACTCACCGGCCAGGGCAGGTGGCCCCGGTTGCCGGCAAACGACGATGAGGCCAGCGCCGTTTCGGGCGTGAGGGCAATGCGCACGGCCCGGCGGTCGGCAGCTGCCTCAGCGGCCGTTTCCGGTGCGTCCGATTCGGGGGCGGCGGTGGGGTCGTCGCTGCGGGCTTCGGCCGGCGTGGCGTCGCCTTCGCGGGTAGGCGCGTTG
>JALYUI010000141.1 GCA_030853845.1 Bacteroidota bacterium
TGCCGAAGCATCTCTACCGCTTCGTTAAATCAATTGAATTACTAATGCGGTAGAAGATGCTTCGGCAGGCTCAGCATGACGTTCAGGATTTTAAAAAGTAAACGATGAGCTTCCAACCCATCTTCGAATCGCAGTCCTGGGACGACGTGAAGGCCGGCATTTACGCCAAGACGGCGGCCGACGTAGCACAGGCTTTGGCCGCGCCGCAACGTACGCTGGAAGATTTCAAGGCCCTGATTTCGCCAGCGGCCGCGCCGTTTCTGGAGCAGATGGCGCAGCTCAGCCACCGGCTCACCCGCCAGCGGTTTGGCAATACGATGCAGCTGTATGCGCCGCTGTACCTGAGCAACGAGTGCCAGAATATCTGCACCTACTGCGGCTTCAGCCTCGACAACAAGCTGGCCCGGCGTACCCTGAGCAGCGTGGAGATGCTGCAGGAAACGGTCGTGCTCAAGGATTGGGGCTACGACCACGTGCTGCTCGTGACGGGGGAGGCCAACGTGACGGTGGGCGTCGACTACCTCGAAAAGGCCCTGCGTACGTTGCGGCCGCACTTCGCGCACCTCTCAATGGAAGTGCAGCCGCTGGACCAGGCCGACTACGAGCGCCTGATTCCGGAGGGCCTGAACACGGTGCTGGTGTACCAGGAAACCTACCACCGCGCCGACTACAAAAAGCACCACCCCAAGGGCAAGAAATCGAATTTCGACTACCGCCTCGACACGCCCGACCGCCTGGGCCGGGCCGGCATTCACAAAATGGGCCTCGGCGTGCTCATCGGGCTCGAAGACTGGCGGACGGATTGCTTCTACACGGCATTGCACTTGGATTACCTAGAGCGCACCTATTGGCAGACCCGGTACAGCCTGTCGTTCCCGCGGCTGCGGCCGGCCGAGGGGCTTTTGCAGCCGAAAGTGGAGATGAGCGACCGGGAGCTGGTGCAGCTGATTTGCGCCTACCGCATCTGGAACGGCGAGGTGGAGCTGTCGATTTCGACCCGCGAAAGCCCGGTTTTCCGCGACCACGTTATCAAGCTGGGCATCACCAGCATCAGCGCAGGCTCCAAAACCAACCCCGGCGGCTATGCGGTAGCGCCCGAGTCGCTGGAGCAGTTCGAGATTTCGGACGAGCGCAGTCCGCCGGAAATTGCGGTTATGCTGCGCCGTCAGGGCTACGAGCCGGTGTGGAAAGACTGGGACGAGGCGCTGACAGGTCTGCCGGCTGAAAGAACGTCATGCTGAGCTTGTCGAAGCATCTCTCCCGCTTCGTTGCAACGGCATTGATTACTATTGTGGGAGAGACGACAAGCTCAGCATGACGTTCAATGGGCTCTTAAGCAGCCTTGACGTTCTGAAAATCCATGCCCTCCCCCAACAACCCCTTCTCCGCCGCCGAAACCACCCGCTACAGCCGCCACCTGCTGCTGCCCGAAATCGGCGCTGCCGGCCAGCAGCGGCTGAAGGCGGCTCGCGTGCTGGTGGTGGGCTGCGGCGGCCTGGGCTGCCCGGTGCTGCAATACCTGGCCGCCGCCGGCGTGGGCACCCTGGGCCTGCTCGATTTCGACACCGTGGACGACAGCAACCTGCAGCGCCAGGTGCTCTACGCCACCGCCGACGTGGGCCGGCCCAAAGCCGTGGTGGCCGCCGAAAAGCTGCGCGCCCAGAACCCCTACATCACGCTGCAAACGCACCAGGAGCTGCTGTCGGCGGCCAATGCGCTGACTTTATTCGCCGGCTACGACCTGATGGTGGACTGCTCCGATAACTTCGCCACCCGCTACTTGGTGAATGATGCCTGCGTTATCCTCGGCAAGCCGCTGGTGTTCGGGGCCATTTTCAAGTTCGAAGGGCAGGTGTCGGTATTCAACTACCAGGGTGGGCCAACTTACCGCTGCCTTTATGCCGAGCCGCCCGCTCCCGGCGAGGCCCCGAGCTGCGCCGAAATCGGGGTGCTGGGCGTGCTACCGGGCCTCATCGGCACCATGCAGGCCAACGAGGCACTCAAAATAATTCTCGAAATCGGCGAGGTGCTCAGCGGCCGCCTGCTGCTGGTTGATGCCCTGAGCATGCGCTTTCAGACCATCCGCTTCCGGCCCGTGGCGGCCAACCAGCAGCTCACCGCTCTGGCCGCCGACTATGCTGCCTTTTGCGGCGAAGCACCGCTGGAAGCCGCCCCGGCCCGCGCCCCCGAAATATCGGCCGACGAGCTGAAAGCCTGGCAGCAGAGCGACCGCCCGCTGCTCCTGCTCGATGTGCGCGAGCCCCACGAGGCCGCCCGACGCAGCATCGGCGGGCAGCTGCTGCCGCTGGGGCAGCTGGCGCAACGGCTGGCCGAAATTCCATCCGGCGTGCCCGTGGTGGTGCATTGCGCCAGTGGCGTGCGCAGCCAGAAGGCGGCCCGGCTGCTGCTGCAAAACGGCTTCGTGGAGGTGTATTCGCTCCGCAATGGGCTGACGGATTATTAGCACAAGTACCCGTCATACAGAGCATTTAAAGCCTCGCTGCCGCGACCTGTAATTCCCGGAACGCCGCCACCGGGTCGGGGCTTTGCCAGATGGCGCCCAGCACGGCCGCGCCCGCGAAGCCGGCCTGCCGCACCAGCGCCAGCTTACCGGCCGTGATGCCGCCCAGGGCCAGCACGTGCGGCACGTAGCCCCCGCGCTGCTGCCGCTGCCGAAGTACCTCATGCAGTGTGGATAACTCTGGGTTTGCCGCGTAGCCAGTTTTGCTGATGCTGTCGAAAACCGGGCTCAAGAATACGTAGTCGTACTTTCGGCGGTGTTGGTGGATTTCGGCCAGCGTGTGGAAAGCGGTGGATAACGTTTGGCCGGGGCGGAGTTGCGGCCGGCTGCTCAGGCCATTACGTGCGGTAGCCGTCAGGTGCAGGCCGCCGAGGTTCAGCTCCGCGACCAGTGTCGGGTGGCCGTGCAGCACCAGGTGGGCGTGGTAGCGGGCCGGAATGTGGTGCACGTAATCCAGCATTTCGGCGGGGCCGAAGGCGGGCTTACGCACGTGCAGGCGCGGTAGCCCGGCGGCCAGCAACTCGCTGGCCAGCCGGGCTTCATCGGGCACGAGGGCCGGCGGGGTGATGACGAGCAGCTGCATGGCGCGGCAAAGGTGGCGCGGCGCGGGCAAAGCAGGGCGGGCCAGTGGGAAAACGGCTATAAATAAGTAAATTACCCGCTGCCCGGACCGGGGGCCGGGAGTATGCCTGAATTCTTCCATCTTTGCATTTTATTCCAGATTAACCATCAATTTAGTCTGACTGGTATCGGACTCGTTGCTTCCAGACCTCCCCCCCTTTCTGCATATTTTGTCTTCCCCCAACGCCCAGTCACGGATACGCTCATACCCGGCCCCGACCGTAGTGCGGCCGGATGTGCCCACCGATGGAAACCGGCCCGGCTGGCAGCAGCTGCGCTGCTGCGCCGGGATGCTGGTGCTGCTGCTACTGGGCCTGGCCGCCCACCCCGCCCGCGCGGCCCGCACCTACTGGGATGTGGCCTACGACTCGCTGGCCGCCACCCTGCCCCGGCAAACTACCGACGCGGCCCGGCTCAATACCCTGCAACACCTGCTCGACCTGCACCCCACCGGCGCGCCGGCCCTGCCGCTGCTCGACCGCCTGCTGACCCTCAACCAAAAGCTGGCCGCCTTCGACGACCGCCCTTATCGCGGCCTGCGGGCCGGGGTGGTCCTCTGGCAGCAGGGCGGCCACGATGCCGCCGCGCTCGACTCGCTGCAAGGTGCCATTGCCGGCTTCGACCGCATGGGACGGCCCGTGCCGTGGCTGTTGATTGATTTGGCGGTGCTCTACAACCAGCTCAACCGCATGGAGGACCGCCGCCGCTACTACGACCAGAAGCTGGCCTTTTACCAGGTGCGCGGCCAGACCGAAAACGTAGCTGCCTGCTACATCTCGCAGGGGGGCTACTACCGGCGCATGGGCGACTTCAACCGCACCCTCAACAACATTTTGCGGGCCGTCGACTTGCTGAAGGGCTACGACCAGCGCCTGTATGTGCGCGAGCTGCTGGTGGCCGGCGACGTGTACGGGCAATGGGGCAACTTCGAGCGGGCCGAGCAGTACCTGAGCCTGGCCCAGAGCCTGCCCGCGTTCCAGCGCATCGACGGCATGCCGCGCGAATACACTTTCCTCAGCCTGTCGCGGGCCTACGTGCGCGACAATAGTTTGTCCCAGGCCCTGCAAATGGCCGATTCGGTGGTAGTGGCCCGCGTGCCCGACCCCATCGAAAAGCACCAGAGCCGGGCCTACGGCTTCGTGCAGAAAAGTGAAGTACAGCTGGCCCGGCACGAGCTGGCGGCCGCCGGCGAGTTGCTGGCCCGCGCCCAGCAGCTCAACGACTCGCTGCCCGTGCCCATGACCGGCAAGCTGGGCGAGTTTGAGCTGGATGCCGCCTGGGCGCACTATTACGCGGCTACGCACGACGATGCCCGGGCCGAGCAGCACTGGCTGCGAGCTTACCACAAAGCCGCCGCCGCCCGCATCGAGCGCCTCGAACCCGAGTACCTGAAGCAGCTGGTGGCCTTCTACACGCGGCGGGGCCAGCCCGGCCCGGCCGCCCGCTACGCCAATGCCTACATCCGCTTTCTGGATGATTTCAGCGCCGCCCAGGGGGCCGTGAACGTGGTCCGGTACGAGGGCGAGCGGGTGGAGCAGGCCCAGAGCGCCCAGCTGAATGCCCTGCGCCAGGAGCAGGCCGTGCAGGAGGTGCGCCTGCGCCTGGGCCAGTGGCTGCTGCTGGGGGCGTTGTTGATTGTGGTGCTGGTGTCGGGGCTGGGCGTGTTCATCTACCGGCAGCTGCAAACCAACCAGCGCACTCTCGGCCAGCTGCGCGATGCCCAGAGCCAACTGGTGCAGGCCGAGAAAATGGCCTTTCTCGGCGAGTTGACTTCGGGCATTGCCCACGAGCTGCAAAACCCGCTCACCTTCATGAAAAGCTTTGCCGACGTGAGCACCGGGCTGGTCGACAATATTGACGGGGCCAACCCGGCAGCGGCCAGCCAGCTCCAGGGCGAGATTCTGGCCGGGCTGAAGCAAAACCTGCAACAAATCAGCCAGCACGGGCAACGAGCCTCGTCCATTATTAAAGACATGCTGGCCCACTCGCGCAGCGGCACCAGTCCGCGCGAAGCCACCGACCTCAACGCCCTGGCCGACGAGGCCCTGCACCTGGCCTACCAGGCCGTGCGCACCCGGCAGCCCAATTTCAGCGCCCAGCTCACCCGCGACTTCGACCCCCGCCTGGGTGCCGTGCCCGTGGTGGCCGCCGACCTCAGCCGGGTGTTCATCAACTTATTCACCAATGCCCTGCACGCCCTGGAGCAGCGCCAGCACGAGCAGGAGTTGATGGTAGCATCTCCGGTTTTAGCTGCGCCGCACTACGCGCCCACCCTCACGGTGCGCACCCGCCTCGCTGGCCGCACCGTGGAAATCCGGGTGGGCGACAACGGCACCGGCATGCCGGCCGCCGTGCGCGAGAAGATTTTTCAGCCCTTTTTCACGACCAAGCCCGCCGACCAGGGCACCGGCCTGGGGCTGTCGCTCAGCCACGACATTATTACCAAAGGCCACGGTGGTACCTTGGCCGTGGAAACCTGCGAAGGGCAGGGCACCGAATTTATCATCACTCTTCCTGCCGCGTAGTGCGCTACCCGTTCCGCCTGCTGTTGCTGCTACTGCTGCTAACCGCGCTGCCGGCGCGCCGGGCGGCGGCGCAGGTGCTGCCCGACACTGCCCGCACCGAGCTGCGCACGGTACCGCTGGGCGGCACCGTGCTCGACCGGGGCTGGAAATTCCGGGAGGGCGACGACCCCGCCTGGGCCGGGGCCGATTTCGACGACGCCGCCTGGCAGCCCATCAACCCCAACCAGCTGCCCAGCCAGCTGCCGCTGCTGCGCGGCGTGCGCGTGGGCTGGCTGCGCCTGCACCTGCAAGTGCCCGACAGCCTGCACCGCCGCACCCTGGTACTGCTGTTGCAGCAAACCGGGGCCACCGAGGTGTACCTGAACGGGCACCTGCTGCGCCGCCTGGGCCGCGTGAGCGCCGAGCCGGACGAAGTGGAGCCGGGTAGCTTCACGGCGGCCCCGCTGGAGGTGCACTTTGCCCCGGGCCGCGAGCAGGTGCTGGCCGTGCGGTTCGCGCCCTGGCCGCCGCTGGCCTGGTTCAAGGACAACATCAACTTTCTGCGGGTGCGCATTACGGGGCTGCCGGGGCTGCTGCGGCGCAATACCGAGCGGGCCGTGGCCCCGGCGGCCTACTTCGCCACCTGCGCCGTGTTTCTGCTGCTGAGCTTGCTGCACCTGTTTTTCCGGCGCTACAACCCCGCCCAGCGCGCCAACCTCTACTTCGCGTTGTATGCGGCCACGGCGGCCGTGGGCTTTCTGGCCCTGTACGCGGGCTGGCAGGTTGAGGGCATGGTGGCCTCGCTGGGGCTGGGCATTGCCTCCGATGTATTTGTGCTGCTGAGCTACGTGTGGGCCGTGCGGGCCCTCTACGAGCTGTTCGGCTTCCGGCCGGGGCGGGTGTATGCGGGGCTGTGGGCCGCGCTGCTGGGGTGCCTGCTGCTGAGCGAATTCACCCAGCTTACCTCGTTTTCGGTGAAGACGACCTACTCGTTCGCCTATTTCAGCTTTGTGCTTTTGGTGAGTGCCGAGCAGCTGCGCCTCACGCTGCGCGGTATGCGGCAGCGGCAGCGCGGGGCGGGCCTCATTGCGGCCGGCTACATGGGCGCGCTGCTATGCGCGGGAGCCTATGCCCTGCTCATTATTGCGCAGGTGCCCATCACCTTCCGCCTCTCGGCCACGCTGCTGGCCCTGATGGGGCTGCTGCCGGCGCTGGGCATTTCGCTGTTTCTGGCCCGCGAGTTTGCCACCAATAGCGAGCTGCTGCTCGTGAAGCTGCGCCAGGTGCAGGAGCTTTCGGCCGAAGCGGCCGACCGGCAGGCCGAAAAGCAGGCCCTGCTGGCCACTGAAAACGAGCGGCTCGAAATTCAGGTAGCCGCCCGCACCTTGGAGGTGGCCGGGCAGCGCGACCGCGCCGAGCAGGCCCTGGCCCGCCTGCGCGAAACCCAGCAGCAGCTGGTGCAGGCCGAGAAAATGGCATTTCTGGGCGAGCTCACGGCCGGCATTGCCCACGAGCTGCAAAACCCGCTCACCTTCATGAAAAGCTTTGCCGACGTGAGCACCGGGCTGGTGGCCGACATGGACGAGGCCGAAGGCCCGGGCGGCGAGCTGGGCAGCGAGATTCTGGCCGGGCTGAAGCAGAATTTGCAGCAAATCAGCCAGCACGGACAGCGGGCCTCGTCCATTATTAAAGACATGCTGGCCCACTCGCGCAGCGGCACCAGTCCGCGCGAAGCCACCGACCTCAACGCCTTGGCCCGGCAGTACCTGCACCTGGCCTTCGAGGGCTTCAAAACCCGCGAGCCGGCCTTCGAAGTCCGGCTGACCCTGGCCCTCGACCCCAACCTGCCGCCGCTCACCGTGGTGGCCGCCGACCTGGGCCGCGTGCTGCTCAACCTGGGCACCAATGCCTTACAGGCCGTGCACGGCTACCACCCGCCGGGCGCAGCCGGCTACGCCCCCGAAGTAACCCTGACTACCCGCGCCGTGCCGGGGGGCGTGGAAATCCGGGTGCGCGACAACGGCCCGGGCATGCCGGCCCCGGTGCGCGACCGGGTTTTTCAGCCTTTCTTCACCACCAAGCCGCCCGAGGAGGGCACCGGCCTGGGGCTGTCGCTCAGCCACGACATTATTGTGAAAGGCCACGGCGGCACGCTCTCGGTGGAAAGCACCGAAGGCAGTGGTACCGAGTTTCGGATTGCGCTACCTGTTTAATGCTACGCATGCTGAGCCTACCCGCTGCTCTATGCTATTCAGGCCCCGCTGGCCGTCCGGAGTGGGGCTGGGTCCGGCTGGTTTTGCCGGCTATTCTGCTGAGCCTAGCCCCGGCTTCGGGCCTGCGTGCCCAAACGCACGAGGCTGATAGCCTGCGCCTGGCCCTGGGTGCCCGGCCCCGGCCCGATACCGCCCGCGCGAACACCCTGAACGCCCTGGCCCTGGCCCTGCGCAACAACGACCCCGGCGAGTCGGCCGCCCTGTTCAACGAAGCGCAGCGGCTGGCGCAACGCCTCGGCTACGCCCGGGGCGCGGCCGAAGGGGCGCTGGGGCAGGGCTTCTACTATCGCCACCGCAGCGAGTACGGCCCGGCCATCAGCTTCTCGGAACAGGCCCGGCAGAGCTTTGCGCAGGCCGGCGACCGCCTGGGGCAGACGCGCTGCCTCTACAACCTGGCCTGCATCTACTCGGAGCAGGGGCGCTATGTGCGGTCGTTGCGCTACAACCTGCGCGGCCTGGCCCTGGCCGAAGCCGACCACAATCGCAAGTGGATGGGCTTTCTGAACACCCAGCTGGGTATCAGCAGTACGTATCTGGGCGAGAATGCCCGCGCCGAGCAGTACCTGATGCGCGGCCTGAAGCTGGCCCGGGCTTCGGGCGACCTCACCAGCATCGGGCACGCCTACGCTGGCCTCGGCGACCTGTACCGCCGGCAGGGCCGCTGGCGCGAAGCCGAGCGCAGCTACGCGCAGGACGAAGCCATTTTCCGGCAGCTGGGCTTCGAAACCGGCCGGGTGTTCGAGGAAATAAATCTCGGCGACATGGCCGAACGGCAGGGGCGCTACGCCCAGGCCCTGGCCTACGCCCGCAGCGGCCTGCGCCGCTCGGCCCGCCTGCAAACTACCGGCGAAACCCCGCGCGGCGAGCTGGTGCTGGCCCGCACGTTTCTGCACACCGGCCGCCCCGACAGCGCCTGGTACTACGCCCGGCGCAGCCTGGCCGCTGCCCGCCGCAGCGGAGCCCGCGAGTACAGCCGCGATGCCAGCGCGGTGCTGGCCCGGGCCGCCGCCCGCCTCGGGCGCTACGCCGACGCCTACCGCTACGAGCAGCTGGCCGGCGCTTACCGCGATACCCTCAACAGCAACGACATGCAGCGGCGGGCCGCCGTGCTGGAATACCGCGCCGACCTGGCCCGGCAGCAGGCCGAAATCCGGCTGCTAACCCGCAATGGCCAGCTGGTGGAGGCCCGCAACCGCCAGCAGTACCGCCTGCTGCTGCTGGCCCTGCTGAGCCTGGGCGTGGTGCTGGCCCTGAGCCTGGTACTGTGGCGCAGCTACCGCGCCCGGCAGCTCGCTTATGCCCAGCTCGAGCAGCAGCAGGCCGAGCTGCGGGCCGCCCAGGCCCAGCTGGTGCAGGCCGAAAAGTGGGCCTTCGTGGGCGAGGTATCGGCCGGCATTGCCCACGAGCTGCAAAACCCGCTGGCCTTCATGCAGAATTTTGCCGATGTGAGCATGGCCCTGCTTGATGCCGAGCCCGGCGCGGCCCCGGCCAGCCTGGAACAGGAAATGATGGCCGGCCTGCGGCAGAACCTGGAAAAAATCAGCCAGCAGGGCCAGCGGGCCTCATCCATCATCAGCGACATGCTGGCCCACGCCCGGCGCGGCACCGCCCCGCACCAGCCCACCGACCTCAATGCCCTGGCCACCGAAGCCCTGACCCTGACGGCCCAGGCTCGCCCCACGCCCGGCCCTGCCGTGGCCCTGCGCGCCGACCTGGCCCCCGACCTGCCCCTGGTGCCGGCCGTGGCGGCCGACCTGAGCCGCGTACTCGTGAACCTGTGTACCAACGCCGTGCACGCCGTGTGCGCCCGCCTGGCCCACGAAGCCCCGGCCTACCAGCCCACCGTGACGCTGAGCACTCGCCGGGCTTCGCCCACAACGGTCGAAATTCGGGTGCGCGACAATGGCACGGGCATGCCCGAAGCCATCCGGGAGCAGGTATTCCGGCCCTTTTTTACCACCAAGCCGGCCGGCGAGGGCACCGGCCTGGGCCTCTCGCTCAGCCACGACATTATTGCCCAGGGGCACGGCGGCACCCTCACGGTCGAAAGTGCGGAGGGCGTGGGCACCGAATTTATTATTTTACTGCCGGGGTAGCATGGGAAGCACGGGCGGAAACCGGGTTTCTGCGTAGCTTTCTGCGGCCTATGGCTACCTAGCCGTGCGTCAATTTCTGCGTTTCCCCGGTAGCAATTTAGCTACATCTGGTAACGGCCGGGGCCAGCCGTGCCCCGGCCTGCGCCCGCCGCACTAACTTGCGCTTCGCCTCCTCCTGCCTTTTGCTGCAATGACCCCACGTATTGGCAACCCCGACCTCCTGCTATATGCCTCCATCGCCTTCGGCGTAGCGCGGGGGCTGGGCAAATTTCTGGACCTGCCCCGCCGCCTGCCGCGCTGGGACCGGCTGCTGCGCTACATCTGGGTGCCGGCGGTCGTGCTATTTGGGCTGGCCCTGGTGCTGCATTTCCGCTCGCCGGTGCTGGCCGAATACTACTGGCTGGCCGTGGAAACCACATTTGGCCTACTGCTGCTGCTGCTGAGCTACTACCGGCCTGCCCGCACCCTGCTTATGGGCCTGGGGCCGCTGTGGGGCTACCACCTGCTCAGCACGGGCCTGCTGTCGGTAGGCAGCGGCCTGCTGAAAACCTACGACGACGGCTTCGATACCGCCCACGGCTTTGCTACGCTGTGGCTGTTTTGCTTTTTCTTCATTGCCCGCAGCCAGAAAAAGCAGCTGGAGAAGGAAGAGCTGCTGCGCGAGGAAGATGAAAAAGCCCGCCGCCGCATCGAGGCCCAGAACGTGGAGCTGGAGCGCCTGGTGGCCGAGCGCACCGCTAACCTCACCACCCAGGCCGAGGAGCTGCGCGGGGCCCTCACCGAGCTGCGTACCACCCAGGCCCAGCTGGTGCAGAGCGAGAAAATGGCCAGCCTGGGCGAGCTCACGGCCGGCATTGCCCACGAAATTCAAAACCCGCTCAACTTCGTGAACAACTTTGCCGAGGTGAGTGCCGAGCTAGTGACGGAGCTGGAAGAGGAGCGCGCGCGCCCCGAGCGCGATGCCGGCCTGGAAGACGAGCTGCTGGCCGACCTCAAGCAGAACCTGCTGAAGATAACCCAGCACGGCGGCCGGGCCGCCAGCATTGTGCGCGGCATGCTGGAGCACTCGCGCACCAGCACCGGCGAGCGCCTGCCCACCGACCTCAACCAGCTGGCCGACGAGTATCTGCGCCTGGCCTACCACGGCCTGCGTGCCAAAGACAAGTCCTTCAATGCCACATTGGAGCCCGATTTTGAACCCGACCTGCCGCTGGTGCCCGCCCTGGCCCAGGATTTGGGCCGGGTGCTGCTCAACCTGCTCAACAACGCCTTCTATGCCGTGCGCCAGCGCCAGCAGCGCGGCGAAAGCGGCTACGCGCCGACCGTACGCATCAGCACCCGGCGGGTGGGCGAGGGCGCAGTGGAAATCCGGGTGGCCGACAACGGCAGCGGCATTGCCGAGAGCGTGAGGCAGAAAATTTTCCAGCCCTTCTTCACCACCAAGCCCACCGGCGAGGGCACCGGCCTGGGTTTGTCGCTGAGCTACGACATCATTACCCAGGGCCACGGCGGCACCCTGACGGTGGCCAGCCGGGAGGGCGAGGGCACCACGTTCACCATCATCCTGCCCGGGCCGCCCGGGGCCTGAGCACCGCCGGAAGTGCACCGGCTGAAGGCGGCTGCGAAAAAAAACTATTCCGGGGTGGTAAGCCTGGCCCCCAGCCCGGCCAGTACCGATAGGTTCGGTTCGTCTCCTGCCCAAGTGCCATCTCCGAAAATGAATTTTATAGCACATTAAGGTCTGAACACGGACTATAGGCCGCCTATCCGGTACCGGGTGCTTTAACTGTGCGGCCAGAAAAGCAAGCCACGGCAGAACCGGGAAAGTGGTGCGACAACTTCCCATTGGCGGTCCGTGATTTCGTGACGACGCAGCTGATTTAATGAATTGTTTATTCTCGGTCATTCAGCGCTTGGCGAAGCTGATTGTCTTCACGCTTTAGAACAATTCCACCTTGGGTGCCTTCGACGAAGCGAATAACTATCCGGCGATTCAGATGCCGGCCGTCGTGAACCCGAGCACGGCGGCATCTTCGCCTTCGCCCAACCGGAAGGAGGCTTCCGTTGCTGCCATTTCGTATTGCACGACAATATCTGTCTCAAACGCTACGAAATACTCGCACAGCAGGGCCAGGGCTTTGGCGGGCCACGAACCGTTCAGGTAAGTTTCCAGCTCGGCCACGCTAAGCCCCTGTAGCGTTATCTCAAGAGCCGGCAACGTTTCCTGGTAGTCGCCACCCAGCACCAGGTCGCGGCCCAGGGCCAGGTTGCCCAGCGTAAGGCCGGTGGCCGCCGAAGCGGTGGTCGCCGCCGGAGCCAAGGCGTGCCACAGCGGAGCTACCGTCCGCAGCTGGACGGGTTGGCCCAGCACGTTCTCGAAGCATTGCTGGGTGCGCGCCAAATCGCCCACAACGCTGTGGGCCAGGGGCAGCAGGTAGAGCAGATTAGTGAGTGGGCCGGCTGGCAGGCCAGCATCGGCAATTCCCCAGAAGCGAGCCATCGCATCGTTGTACCAGCGGGCCGAAAGGTTAGAGAAATAGCGCCGCTCCTCCTGCTCGATGCGCACCCGGCAGCGAAAGAATTCCTGCTCGAAGGGCAAAAAAAACAGGCGGGTGGCCTTTTCCTTGCGGCGCTGCGCGCGGATGTCTTCCACCATGGCCCGGATGCCGGGCGGGCCATCGGTGGACCCACTGCCCGGCTGGTGAAACACTTGCTGCGGCAGGGCATCGTAGAGCCCTTCACGGTGCATTTCGAGTACCGTGCGCACCACCGGCCGATGGCTGCGCTCGAACTGCTCGTCGCGTACGGTGCCCAGGTCGCGGCGGTAGCGGCGGGCAAACAGGCCCACCGGCTGCACCAGGAAATCGTCGAACGTGTAGCCATAGTCCAGCAATTCAGCCAGAATTACCTCAAGACGCAAGTCGAATGGCTGGTCGCGCAGCCGCGCTAGTAGCACGTGCACGGAAGTAGGATTGGGCATGAGACGGAACCGGGAGGGGAGGAGCGAAGGTAGGAACCGGGAGCCCAACCGGGCCTCGTAGCACCAAGGCTCCCAAGGGCGTTCAGTGGCGCTGGATGTGAAATTTGCCGTACTTTGCTGCCTTGCCAGCCTGGAACTGGACAGGCGCAATTGTCTGTCCCGCGCTGCCCCTTTTTCCAATGCTTCCTAATCCTACCTCCCAGGCCCGTGGGGCCGCGAATAGCACCTTGTCCAACCTCAGTTCGCGGGTGCAGGGCAGCAAGGTGTTTCTGAGCACGCTGCTGTACGTGCTGGGTACCGTACTGGCCTTTGGCTTGCTGGGGTTTGCGGCCGTGCGCAGCCCCTGGGCTTTTCCCCCTACTCTGGCGCTCCTGATGCTGGCCCTGGGGCTGTTGGGCTGGCTCTACGCCACCCAGTTTACCAACTGGCTGGGCTGGCTCAACCCCGAGCGCCGCTGGCCCTCCATCGTCGCACTGGTGCTCACAGCCGCTCTGGGGGCCGGGGCCATTGCGGCGCTGCGTTGGGTGCCCTGGGCCAAAAACCATCTGCCACCCGCCGGCTTCTCGATGGCCGTAGTGCCGTTTTTACTGCCGTATTTCTTTTGGGAATCGTACCGGGCGTGGATGGCCATTCCGTATCGGCACTACAAGCTCTGGCGCTACAACCCTCTGGCCCCGAGCCCCGACCTATCCCGCATGGACCTGAACCACTTCATGGTGGTGCATTTCTGGATGACGCGCCGCCTGGGTGAAGCCCTCTACCACGATTTTTCGACGAAAGCCCCTTACCAGATGCGGCTGAGCGACTTGTTCGCCATTTTTATTTCCGATTACAACCAGCTCAAGCCCGACCAGGCCCTACAGTACCTCGACAACCAGGGCCAGTCCTTTGGCTGGCTGTTCTACGACAAGCGGCCGTGGTGGCGCGGCCGACGCCGGTACTACGACCCCGACTTTACCTTCCAGGATAATTTTCTGCGGCAGGGCAACATCATCGTGGCCCAGCGCGTGCCGGCCACTCCCGCCACTATCGACTAAGTTTACTTCATCACCACGCGCCTTTCGCGTTTCCTTTGCGCCATGCTACCTGAAATTACGCACTACCCGGTGAACTGGGTTGACGGAATGAAAATTGCCCGTCGTCACTTCGCCGAGGCCGACCATTTCACCACCGACCACCTGCGCGATGCGACGGCCCTGCACCTGCGGCCCGATTACTATGGCCTGCTACCCACTACCAACGAGCTGGACAGCCCCTCGTTTGAGCTGCTGCTGAGCGTAGACGCGCAAAATGAGGTGCAGGCCCGCCTCACACAGTGCCGGGCCGTGACGGCGGGCGGCGTGCGCATCGAGATTACGGCCACCAGCACCCCCCTGACCGCCCGCACCAATCTGGTGCAGCTGCTCAATACGTTTGGCCTGCCCGCCACCGAAGGCCTGCGGTTCAGCGTGGTCCTCACGGTCAATCCGTTCGAGCGGGTACCGGCCGGCACCCCTTCGCCCGACGAGCTGCCCCCCCGCCACCCCTACACCCGCCCGGCCTACGCCCTCTGTTTCGTGCCGACGCAACAGCTGAACAGCACTCTTGGGGCCGCCTTCGCA
>JALYUI010000174.1 GCA_030853845.1 Bacteroidota bacterium
GCCTGGGCCTGGGGTTGGTCGCGCTGCTCTACGGCCTCTACATCATTGGCCTGAAAATCGTCAGCCCCAGTGAGCCAGCCGGTTGGACCACGCTCATGGTGGTGCTGCTCTTCGTGTCGGCCTTCCAGATGATTGCGCTCGGCGTTATCGGCGAGTATGTGTGGCGGGCGCTCGATGCCGCCCGGCAGCGGCCACTCTACGTGGTTCGCGAAGTTTTTTAGCCCACTCATCGGTTAACAAAAGCTGTGGGTAGCTCCGGCGTGCCCGCCTGATGCACCGGCCGTTGCTGTCAGCACGTAGGGCGGTGACGGAAAAAGGTCAGTCAAATCCTGGGGGCAAACGTTTGTATATCAGAGAAAATGAGATTTGCCGACGGGAGTTGCGCGAGGGAGTGAAAGGGTCGCCGTACCTTTGCGGCCGCATTCGCCTCTTTGCAATGGCCGGCGCTTCAGCATTTCCTTCGACGAGGGACTCTGGGCTGTCGGCCGCAGAGAACGCTCTGCTGTTTTTGCTGTCTATATGTACTCATTGCCATCAACGTTCAGGACCCGTATTGGCCCGCTGGTCTCCGATTTCACTATGGGCAGTACCGGGCCGGCTGAATGAGCAGGCTTCGGGGCAGAACTGCCAGCGGCGGGAGCAGGCAAAATGACCAGTAGCTGATTTGGCAAGCAACCGAAGCCGATGGGCCACGAAAGAATACTTCTCGCCTGAACCGCGATGAGCAGCCCGGCATGGGGGCATCAACTGAGACTAGAAACCCAGATTTTTTCTGATTGAGATATGAAAGTAGTATTGTTTGGGGCCCTGGGCTTCGCCGGCCGTAACGTTGCCAATCTATTGCGCCAGCAGGGCGTTGAACCCGTGGAGGCCTCCCTGAGCACGGGGCTGGATCTGCGCGACCCGGCTGCGGCAACCGCCTTCCTGGCCGAACACCGCCCCGATTTCGTGGTGAACTGCGCGGCCCACGTGGGCAGCCTGAACTACGTGACGGAAAAGGCCGCCACCGTGGTGGCCGACAACTCCCGGATGATTCTGGGCATGTACGAAGGAGTGGCCACCGCCTGCCCCGAGGCCGTGGTCATCAACCCCATTGCTAACTGTGCCTATCCCGCTGCCGCCGACATTTTCCGGGAGGATGAATGGTGGAACGGCCACCTGCACCGCTCGGTGCTGAGCTACGGCACCAGCCGCCGCTTGCTTTGGGCCGCCGCCGAGTGTTTCCAGATGCAGTACGGAGTGAAGAGCATTCACCTGCTCACGCCCAACATGTATGGCCCCTACGACTCAACCGACCCCAACAAGGCCCACGCGCTGAACGCCCTCATCTCCAAGTTTGTGAAGGCCGAGCACACTAGGCAGGCGGAACTGCCCATTTGGGGAACCGGCGTAGCCATCCGCGAGTGGCTGTATGCGCCCGACTTTGCGCGGGTAGTATGGCAGGTGTTGCAAAACCCCCACGCCCCCGGCCTGGAGCAGCCCACCAACGTGGCCCAGAACGATGGCCTGAGCGTAAAAGAGCTGG
This sequence comes from Bacteroidota bacterium, assembly GCA_030853845.1. Taxonomy (GTDB): domain Bacteria; phylum Bacteroidota; class Bacteroidia; order Cytophagales; family Hymenobacteraceae; genus Hymenobacter. Next base: position 1,526 of record JALYUI010000174.1, read on the forward strand.
TAGATATCATCCAGGATAAATTCGACTACCAAGGCAAACTCGCCTGGGATGCCAGCAAGCCCGACGGTGCCCCCAAGAAAGTGATGGACGACACGAAATTTCGCCAGGTATTCCCGGATTTCAAGTTTACCGACTTCGAGGAAGGCATTGCCGAAACGGTGAAATATTATGAGTCGGTTTTCCCGTACTAGGCACGGGCAGGTCCGCCACGACGGCCCTGCGTGTGTCACTCCCTGGCCAACTGCCATTTTTTACTTAAGTACCCGATTCAGCCAATGTCTGCTTACCGGATTTCGTACGTGCTCACCACGTATAACAAACTGCCCTACCTGCAGCAGGTGCTGGGACGCTTGATGGCGGAACGGCGTGCTGACGAGGAAATTATCGTTGCCGATGGGGGTAGTAAGGATGGCACCGCCGACTGGCTGCGCGAGATGCACGCTGCCGGCCGCATTCAGCAGTACGTATCCGAGCACGACAAAGGCCAGGCTCACGGCATGAACAAGTGCCTGCTGATGGCCCGCGGCGAGATACTCAAAATTATCAACGACGACGATGCTTTCTCTTACCCGTCCATTCGGCGGGCGGCCGACTTCATGTTCGAGCACGAGGAAATCGACGTGATGATGGGCTACAATGCGGCTTCGCAGATGGAGGACTTGAGCTACGTGCGGCTGAAGGAAGACCCGGCCATCGACTACAAGCGGTGGTTCGAGCACCAGGTACCCTTCCAGATGATTGACTTGCCTCTACTAATTCGGCGCCGGGCCCTGACGCTGACGGGCCTTTTTTTCGCGGGCGTCGTCATGGTCGACCTGGAGTGGGTGTACCGCGTCACCAGCCTAAACGTAAATATTGCCTGGTGCACAGCCGTCATCAGCATGCACGTGAGCAACCCCGATGGCAACTTTAACCGTATGGCCGAAACCAAGCGCCAGAAGGAGTACGACCGGGTGTACAACTTCTACATGCCGGAGCCGCCCCGCCGGGCGCTCGGCGCGGTGATGCGCGATACCATCGAAGCCGTGAAGCGGCCCATCCGACCTGCTAAACGTGCGCTGTTTGAGCGTATGGGGCTGCCTCAGGTTCAAAACAAAGAGAATTTTGCAACGAACTTTGTGCCCCGGCCCGGCGAAAGCCAACTGGATGCCACTTACCGCATGTGCGACGAAACCCTCGTTGCGCTCAATGCCAACCGCCCCGTCGAGTTTACTTACCGGAAAGCGGAGATTCGTAAAATACCTGTCACCGGCTAACTGCTTGCCGAACCGCTGCCGGGTACGGGTCACGTCCGTTTAGTCGTGCTTCTGCCTAAATCCGTAAGTGCATCGCTGCCGCGGCTATCCCCGCCAGCGCGTCACTACCCCCTTATTTGCCTACACATTTTATATTTTCCCCAATGAAAGTTGCGCTCATCACCGGTATTACCGGTCAAGACGGTGCTTACCTCACCGAGCTTTTGCTTGAAAAAGGCTACGACGTGCACGGCATAAAGCGCCGTTCTTCCTTGTTCAACACCGACCGGATTGACCACCTCATCAACGATGAGGAGGGCAACAAAAACCCGCGCCTGACCAACCACTACGGCGACCTGTCCGATTCGACCAACCTGATTCGCATCATTCAGGAGGTGCAGCCCGATGAGATTTATAACTTGGGTGCCATGTCGCACGTGAAGGTGTCGTTCGACGCGCCCGAGTACGTGGCCGATGTGGATGGTGTGGGTACGCTACGTATTCTGGAAGCCGTACGCCTGCTGGGTCTGGCCAAAAAAACCAGAATCTACCAGGCCAGTACCTCCGAGCTGTACGGCCTAGTGCAGCAAGTACCCCAGAGCGAAACAACACCCTTTTACCCGCGTTCGCCCTACGCTGTGGCCAAGCTCTACGGCTATTGGATTACGGTGAACTACCGCGAAGCCTATGGCATGTTTGCCTGCAACGGCATCCTGTTCAACCACGAAAGCCCGCTGCGCGGCGAAACCTTCGTGACCCGTAAAATCACGCGCGGCGTGGCTCAGATTGTGCTGGGCATGCGCACCGACATTGCCCTGGGTAACCTCGACGCCAAGCGCGACTGGGGCCACGCTAAAGACTACGTGGAAGCCATGTGGCGCATTCTGCAGCAGGACGAGCCCGAAGACTTCGTGATTGCAACCGGCGTGACCACCACCGTGCGCGATTTCGTGCGCCTGGCCTTTGGCGAGGTGGGCGTAGAGCTGGCTTTCGAAGGCGAAGGTGTGAACGAAATCGGCCGCGTTGTGGCCTGCCACAACCCCAAATATCAGGTGGCGGCCGGCTCCATCGTCTGCCGCGTCGACCCGACCTACTTCCGCCCCACCGAGGTGGAGCTGCTCATCGGCGACCCCGCCAAGTGCAAGGCCAAGCTCGGCTGGGAGCCCAAGTACGACTTGGCCGCTCTGGTGAAGGACATGATGGAGGCCGACCTGGACCTGTTCAAGCGCGATGCCTACCTGCTGAAGGGCGGCCACAAGGTGTCGTGGCAGCACGAGCAGCACCAGTAAGCTGGTTTTATTACGGTCGTTATCATAAACTTTCTACCCACGCTGCCGGGCTCATCAGCCCGACGGCGTGGGTCGTTAATTCCCGTTGCTTATGGCCACTGCGCCACTGCCACGCCCCACTTTGTGGCAACGCACCAAAAAACTGATTGACCTCGGCTTGGGTAGCGTAGGCCACCGCCTGAGCCAGCCCCTGCTGGCGCAGGAAGTGGAGCTAGCCCCCATACCGCACAACGCTCGCCAGCCCCGGCCGGCCAACGCCGACATGGTGCCGGATGTGTTTCTGGATGGCTTCGCCCGCATTTTTGCCGAGATTCAGCCGAACTTCCGGCAGGTGGTGTGCCGGCTGCGCGATGTGCGCGTGGCCTGGCATGGCACGGTGGTAAAGGGCTTGCGCGTGTTTGTGCCCAGCCTGCCGGCCGACCGGCTGGAGGGGGAGTTTTCCGGGTCGTTTCTGCTGCGCCAGTTGAAGGCGCGGCCGGTGGCGGCGCTGGCGGCTGGCCCCGTGGGCCTGGCTTTCGACAGCTGGTCGCCCAATTATTTTCACTGGATTGCGGAGGTGCTGCCCCGGCTGGCCCTGCTGCGCAAGGTGCAGCCCGACTGCGTGGTGCTCATTCCCGGCCCTAACCCGCCCGAATACGTGACTCGTACGGTGAGCGCCCTAGGCTTTGAGCATACCTATGCCATTGCCCCGGGCGAGCTGGTGCAGGTGCCCGACCTCTGGATGCCAGTGCGACCGGGCCGCCACGGCTACATGTTGCCCGAGCTGGTGCGCGAGGTGCGCGAGGCCATCATGGCCAGCGTGGCCGCCAGCCTCGACCCCCGCCGCCGGGCCAGTCGCCGGCTCTACGTATCGCGTAGCCGGCAGGGCTGGCGGCAGCTCACCAACGAAGCTGCCGTGGTAGCCGTGCTGGAGCGCTACGGCTTCGAAACCATCTACTTCGAGGGCATGAGCTTTGTGGAGCAGGTGCGGACGATGTATGAAGCTGAGATATTTATCGGCATTCACGGGGCCAACATGACCAATATCCTGTTTATGAATCCCGGCACCCACGCCATCGAAATGATGAGCAACACCTATGTGAATCCCAGCTACCTGGCCATGGCCGACAGCATTGACGTGCGCTATTCGCTGGTACCTTCCATGCTGGGCTCGCCGCCGGAAGTAGAGTATAATTACGCCGACATCACCACCGACCCGGCGCTGGTCGAGCAGGTGGTGCGGCCGCTGTGTGCCGGCCGCTAAGGGCCGGATACCTTATTTTTTCGTCCTCCATCTTGAAGCACCGCATTCAGCAGTTCGTGCGCGATACCCTACGGCCCTTGCGGCAAAAGGGGTCGTTTGCGCAGAATTTTGCCGTTACTCTATCGGGGTCGGCGGCCGTTACGGCCATTGGCTTCCTGCTTACGCCGGTGATGTCGCGCATTTATCCGCCGGCAGCGTATGGGCAGTTTGCCGTGTTCAACTCGCTGGCCAGCAACCTGAGTATGGTCACGACGCTCACCTACACGGCGGCGTTCATGCAGCCTAAAACGCAGGAGAAATTTCTGGCCCTGGTGCAACTCACGGTGGCCCTCACGCTGGGCACCTGCCTGCTGCTGGTGGCGGCTCTGCTGCTGGGCGGCCCGCAGGTGCTACACTGGCTGAATGCCGAGGCCCTGGGCAAGCTGTTTTATACCCTGCCGGTGCTGCTGCTCATGTTCAACCTAAACAGCATCATGAACGGGTGGTACATGCGGGACAAGCAGTTTCTGAAGCGCAGTAGCGTAGACGTGGCCACCGCGCTGGTGGGCCGGGGCTCCACTATTGGTTACGGCTGGTGGGCCGGGGGTAGTGTGGCGGGCCTGCTGCTGGGCGAATTCTTCAACCGCCTCACCAGCACCGTTACGCTGGCGGCTGGCAGCATCCGCAATTCGTTTGGTACGCTGTGGCGCACGTTTTCGTGGACCCGGGTGTGGGCGGTGGCCGTCGAGTACAAGGAGTTTCCCCTGTATTTTCTGCCCGCCAGCTTCGTCAACGTGCTCTCCACGCAGCTGCCCATCTATGCCCTGAGTTCGGGCTTTGGCTCGACGCCGGTTGGGCTGTACTCGTTTTCGGTGGGCCTGCTCGAAATCCCCATCAACCTCATCGGCAATGCCATTCTGCCGGTGTTCTGGCAGAAGGCCGCCGAAACGTACCAGAACGAGCCCAAGCGCCTGCCCGGCATGACGCTCAGCCTCTATTACAAATTGCTGTACCTGGGGCTGCTGCCGTTCGGCATCATCACCGTGTATGGCGACGTGCTGTTCAGGTTCGTGTTTGGGGCGCGCTGGGAAATGGCCGGCGTGTACACCGGCTACCTGGGCTACTACTACGTGTTCAAGCTGATGTCGCAGGCCACCGCCCCGATATACACTGTGATGGACAAGCAGCGCTACATTCTGTGGAGCAACCTGTTTCTGCTGGCTTGTCGGGGCCTGGGCCTGGGCATCGGCCTCTGGCTGCATAACCTCAACCTAGCCTTGCTGCTCTTCGGCCTGGGCAGCCTGCTCGCCACTTTTCTTATTGACTTGCAGGTGTTGTCCATTCTCAAGCTGCCGGTGCTGCGCATCGCGCTGCGCACTATGGCTATTGTGGGTAGTACGCTGCTGGTGCTAAAGGGTATCCGCCTGGGATTTGAGTGGCTAATGAGCTAAAACTAATATTGCATAACGTTTGCCTGCAATGAATGATATTGCCGCTAATTGCCAATTGAAAAATAACGCAGTTGAAACCTAAGCTCCCCCTCCTTCCTGGTATAGCCCCCGCGGTAGCGCCAGCCCCGCGCATATTCTTTCCCAACCTCAACGGGCTGCGTTTCCTAGCGGTGGCGCTGGTCATCGTCGACCATACCGAGGGTTTCCGGGGCACCTTCGGGCTGCCGTTCTGGGACGACCCGGCCCTGCCCATGCTGGGGCAGCTGGGTGTGACACTATTTTTCGTACTGAGCGGATTTCTGATTACCTACCTGCTGCTGGCCGAGAAGGAAACCCTGGGCCGCATCAAGTTTGGGGCTTTTTACCTGCGGCGTGTGCTGCGCATCTGGCCGCTCTACTACGTGATGGTGATTCTGGGCCTGTTCGTGCTGCCTCACATCGGGTTCCTAGCTGTGCCCGGCACCGAGCTGGTAGCCGACCACCTGGCCACCAAAACGGCTCTTTATGCCTTTATCATGCCTAATGTAGCCAAAGAGCTCTACCCGACGGTGCCCTACCTGTCGCCGGCCTGGTCGATAGGGGTGGAGGAGCAG
>JALYUI010000182.1 GCA_030853845.1 Bacteroidota bacterium
GGTCGCCGGGGCCGCGCAGCTTCAGGTCGATATCGGCAATTTCGAAGCCGTTGTTGGTGCGCACCATGGTTTCCAAGCGGGTACGGGCATCTTTGCTTAGCTTGAAGCCCGTCATCAGAATGCAGTAGCTCTGGTCAGCCCCTCGGCCCACCCGGCCGCGCAGCTGGTGCAACTGCGAGAGGCCAAACCGCTCCGCCGATTCAATCACCATCACCGAGGCGTTGGGCACGTTCACACCCACCTCAATTACGGTGGTCGCCACCATAATCTGGGTTTCCTGCTTGATGAAGCGCTGCATTTCGTAGTCCTTTTGCTCGGCCTTCATGCGCCCGTGCACGATGCTGATTTGAAACTCCGGGAAGGCCCGGCTCACACTCTCGTAGCCGTCGGTCAGGTCCTTGTAGTCCATCGTTTCCGATTCCTCAATCAGCGGGTACACGATGTATACCTGCCGCCCCAGCTTCACCTGGTCGCGGATAAACTCAAACACTTTCAGCCGGTTGGCATCAAAGCGGTGCACCGTCACGATGGGTTTGCGGCCGGCGGGCAGCTCGTCAATCACGCTCACGTCGAGGTCGCCGTACAGCGTCATAGCCAGCGTGCGCGGAATGGGCGTGGCCGTCATCACCAGCACGTGGGGGATGACGTGCGGGTTTTTCTGCCACAGCTTCGAGCGCTGCGCCACCCCAAAGCGGTGCTGCTCGTCCATAATCGTGAGGCCCAGGTTGCGGAACTGCACCACATCCTCCAGCAGCGCGTGGGTGCCCACCAGCATGTGCAGGGTGCCGGCGCGCAGAGCCTCGTGCAGCACGCGCCGCTCTGCGGTGCGGGTACTGCCCGTAAGCTTGCCAATCTGAATGCCCAGCGCGTCAGCATATACTTTCAGGCCGGTGTAGTGCTGGTCGGCCAGAATTTCGGTGGGGGCCATGATGCAGCTTTGCGCGCCGTTGTCGGCCGCCATCAGCATGGCAATAAAAGCCACGATGGTTTTGCCCGAGCCCACATCACCCTGCAACAGCCTGTTCATCTGCTGGCCCGTGCAAAAATCCTTGTAGATGTCGTGAATAACGCGCTTTTGCGCGCCGGTGAGGTCGAAGGGCAGGTGGTTTTTGTAGAAGTCGACCAGCGTCGGCACCTGGTTGAAAATCTGGCCCGCCAGCGTCACCTTGCGTTGGTCGCGCTGCCGCAGCAGCTTCAGCTGGATGTAGAATAGTTCCTCGAACTTCAGCCGGAACTGCGCGGCCACCAGCAATTCCGCGCTCTGCGGAAAGTGAATCTGCTGCATTGCCTGTGCCTTGGGCATCAGCGCATACTGCTGAATCAGCTCCGGCGACAGCGACTCGCTGATGTGCGGCCCGGCCAGCTTCAGTAGCTCGCCCACCATGCGCATAATGGCCTTGCTGTCGACGCGGTGATAGTTCTTGAGCTTCTCCGACGTGTTGTATACCGGCTGCAAAAAGCTCTGGCCCGGCTTGTTCTCGCTCACCTCTTCCAACTCCGGGTGGGCCATCTGCGGCCGCCCATTGAACATGGTGGGCTTGCCGAAAACCACGTACTCCTGGTTGTTGCGGGCCACCTGCTGCACCCACTTCACGCCCTTAAACCACACCAGCTCCAGTTCGCCAGTACCATCGCCCAGCTTGGCCGTGAGGCGCTGCTTCGTCCCTTCGCCCACCAGTTCCTTGCTGCGCAGCATGCCGCGTACCTGCACATAGGGCAGGTCGTCGTTGAGGTCGGCCACGCGGTACACCTGCGTCCGGTCGAGGTAGCGGAACGGGTAACGCTGAATCAGGTCGCCGTAGGTGAACAGGCCCAGCTCCTTGCCCAGCAGCAGCGCCCGCTGGGTGCTGCCCACCGAGCGCAGGTGTTCGAGCCGGGTATTAAAAAAATTACTCATTTAGGTCAATGAGCAATGAGCAACGAGCAATTAGCAGGAGAATTGGCACATCAGCCAGTCCAACATTTCATTGTTCATTGCTCATTGATAATTGTTCATTTATACTTGAGGGTATTCAGCATGTGCACCATATCGGTTTTCACATACTCAATCACGGGCGCCAGCGAGTCGTTATCGGTAGCCGTACGGAAGTAAAGCGCGCCGCGAAAAAAGTGCCGCGTACTGTCTGTCGTATAAAACTGAAACTGGCTCGGCACCTCACCCGACAGCTCAAATACCGAAGCCTTCATGCCGCTGGGCGTCTTCAGAATCCGCTCATCTATGGCCGTGGCCTTAATTTCGTGCTTGCCAGTGAGCTTGCGCGCATCCTCCATCATCTTGTTGTAAAGCCGGCGGTCACGCTGCACATCCATGTAGGTAATCTGCACATTAGCATGCAGTTTCGGATAATACACGTTAATCCAGTTAGGCTGGGCCAGGTACGACGAGTCGCGCTTAATGACGGCCTCTCTCGAATATTCAAACGAATAGGGCCGCCCGGCCGGCAGCTCCTGGAAGCTATGCGGCGGCAGGTTGATGCGGTTGTAGCCCTTGGGCTTGGGCGTAAAATCGGGAGCCGACGAGCAACTCGTCAGCCAGACAAGTCCGACGAGTAGTAGCAGAAGGGAAAAATATCTCATGTAAATAAGTCGTGCCATGCAGCGCAGAATACGCTGCATAACCGTTCTAATAGAATCGTTTTGACGTTTCAAAGGTAACGGCTGGCACAACGAAAAAAGCCCTGGCATGGTGCCAGGGCTTGGTTGTAATAATCGACCGCGCCAGCTGTAGCCAGAAGGCCATGGGCCGGGCCTCGGGCAGTCAGAAAGGGAGCTGGTCCAACTCCGGCTCCTGCCGAAACGTGTGCTGCGGCTCGGCCACGGCGGCGCTAGCTGCTTCGGACGTGTTGCCCGCGCCCTGCGGCCGGCCGCCCAGCATCGAAATCTCATCGGCGATGATTTCGGTGATGTAGCGCGTCTGCTGGTCTTTGTCCTGATACTGACGGGTGCGCAGCTTGCCTTCGATATACACCTGTTGGCCCTTTTTGAGGTATTTGTCGGCCATATCGGCCAAACCACGCCACGCCGAGATGTTGTGCCACTCGGTGCGCTCCACGCGGTTACCCTGCTTATCCTTGTAATACTCGTTGGTAGCGAGGGTGAAATGAGCCACGCTCACTCCTCCGTCGAGGTGACGCACTTCGGGGTCTTTGCCCAGATTGCCTACCAGAATCACTTTGTTTACACCGGCCATATTCATGCACGTTAGGAAATACGAAATCAAACAAGCCACCCGGCCTGCTCTTGCATCAAAGATAGTTGCTTAAATGTAATTTGCAAGATATTTTACTAAAAATATTTGCTGATAAATCTAAAATTATTGGGAACAGCTGCTGGGCTACAGATTCTGCTCAATATAGTTAGCAATGAGTTGAGGTTTGGGCAGCGCCTCAATCTCGGCCGGCGAGTAGGCCCGCAGGCCCAAATCGCGCCGCACGGCGTGGGGCAGCGCCTGCGCCAGCGGCAGGTCGTGGAAGCGCACCTCCAGCTTCTGGTGGCTCAGCACGTGGCGGTAGGCTGCCGTTGGTTCGGCTGCCTGGCGGGTATCGAGAGCCGCCTCCAGCGCCTCAAGGTGCCGGGCCAGCTCGGCAGGCGGCAATTCAGGCGCGTCGGTTTCGGCCAGGGCGAAATCGTAGAGGCCCTGCCAGATATCCTTCTCGCCCCGCTCGCGCAGGTATACGAGGCCGCCGTGGCGCAGCACGAAGTAGTGGAAGTGGCGCGTGCGGGCTTTCTTGGCCTTGCTCTTCACCGGTAATAGCGCCACCTGCCCGTGCTGGAAAGCCCAGCAGTTGGCCTGCATCGGGCAAAACAAGCAGTCGGGCTTGGTCGGCGTGCATTGAATAGCCCCAAACTCCATAATCGCCTGATTAAAGTCGGCCGGGGCATTGGCGGGAAGGTGCTGGTCAGCCACGGCCTGAAACTCCTTGCGCGAGCTGGGCGCGGCAATGTCAGAGTGCAGGCCGAACAGGCGGGCCAGCACCCGATACACGTTGCCATCGAGCACGGCTACCGCTTCGTCGAAGGCAAAAGAGGCAATGGCCGCCGCCGTGTAAGGGCCAATGCCGCGCAGCTTCAGCAGGCCGGCGTAGTTGTCGGGGAAGTGGCCGCCGTATTCTTCGACCACCTGCCGGGCGGTGCGGTGCATGTTGCGGGCCCGGGAGTAGTAGCCCAGGCCCTGCCAGTAGCGCAGTACCTCGGCTTCGGGCGCGGCAGCCATTGCCTGCACGGTGGGGTAGGCGGCCAGAAATGTATTGTAGTAGGGCAGGCCCTGCGCTACCCGGGTTTGCTGCAAAATGACTTCGGACAGCCAGATGGCATACGGGTCGCGGGTATGGCGCCAGGGCAGGTCGCGGCGGTGGCGGGGGTACCAGGCCAGCAGAGCCGAAGCCAGAAAGGACGGCTGAGGGGTTTGTTTTGTCAAAATTTTGAAAGCGAATAATTTGGCCCCGGCACTTGTTTATGGGGGTAGATTGGTAAAACGAAAAAATGGGACTACCTTTGTGGCCCCAATTCAAGGGCGAACCGCTTACCGGGCAAGGGCTTACGCTGGAATTTGGGATTCATTTTGCCTGCAACTGTATTTTTTTCAACCACCTAAGTACCATACCAACGTGACTAAAGCTGAGGTAATCGCCGAAATCTCCACGAAGACCGGCATCGAGAAAGCTGATGTATTGATGACTGTTGAAGCCTTCTTCAAAGTTGTGAAAGATTCAATGACTGAGGGCAACAACATTTACGTACGCGGTTTCGGCTCGTTCGTAAACAAGAAGCGTGCTCGCAAAGTAGCCCGTAACATCTCGAAAAATACGTCGCTCATCATTGAGGAGCACTACATTCCGAGCTTCAAGCCATCGAAGACTTTCGTGGCGAAAATCAAGAACAGCAAGAAGGTGAAAGCCGCTGCGGCCAAAGCCTAATTTCGTCAGCACAGCGGATTGGACTAAGCTTCGGATTATTATATTCGACTAACTCGTTCGATACTAAACGTTTGCTACTGAATTTTCTAATCCTGTCGCCGGAATTTTTCCAATTGGATAAACTCCGGCGGCCGGCTTTTTCAGCCCATGCCTACTACCAAGTCTGCTACGCATCAATTGGTTGTCCTCGCCGCCGCGCTCGCGCTGGCTGGGGGCTTATTCGTGTTGCCTAAGGGTGTCATGAAGCCCAAAGAGAGCAAAGCTGAACTGAATAAGGATGCGGCCGCTACCGCCAACCGCGACGGCGGCGGCATGGCTACCAACGGCTCTAAAACGGAGGCTTCGTCGGGACCGGTGCCGGCCACGGCTACCGAAAACAACGGACCCGAATCCGCGCCGCATACCACGGCTACGGCACCCCAGCGCCAGGAGTTGGCCCGGTTGCTGGCGCAGTATAAAGCGGCACCCGATGCTGCTGGTCGCGCCACGGTGGCTACCACCCTGGCCCAGCGCTATAACAGCGTGGAGCGGTTCGACAGTGCCGGCTATTACCTGGAGCAGGTGGC
>JALYUI010000196.1 GCA_030853845.1 Bacteroidota bacterium
GGCGTGACCACCGTCATCACCGCCGAGCGCGGCGACGGCACGCTCACCCGCCAGGGCCTGGAAGAGTACGTGTCCGACTGCGTGATTCTGCTCGACAACCGCGTGATTGACCAGATTACCACCCGCCGGCTGCGCATTGTGAAGTACCGCGGCAGCACCCACGGCACCAACGAATACCCGTACCTGATTATGGAGGACGGCATTTCGGTGCTGCCCGTGACGTCGCTGCAGCTCGGCCACAGCGTGTCGGAAGACATCGATTCAATCGGAATCCCAGCCCTGGACGAGATGTTTGGCCGGCGCGGCTTCTACCGCGGCAGCAGCGTGCTGATAACCGGTACCGCCGGTACCGCTAAAACGACCCTGGCTGCTGCTTTCGCTGAAAAAACCTGTCTCGAAGGGCACCGCTGCCTGCTGTTTGTGTTCGAGGAATCGTCCCAGCAGCTGATTCGCAACATGCGCTCGGTGGGCATCGACCTGGGCCGGTTTGTGGAACAGGGCCTGTTGCGCATCGAGGCGTCGCGGCCCACGCTCAATGGCCTGGAGCGCCACCTCGTCACCATTCACAAGCTGGTGAAGGAGTTCAACCCCCACGCCGTGGTCATCGACCCCATCACCAACCTGATTTCGGTGGGCAACCTGAGCGAGGTGCGCAGCATGCTCACCCGCCTTATCGACTTTCTGAAAGCCAGCAATATCACCGGCGTGTTCACGGCGCTGGTGAACTCCGCCTCGGGCCGCAACGAGATGACCGAGGAAGGCGTGTCGTCGCTGGTTGATACCTGGATTGCGGTCCGCGACCTCGAAGGAATCGGTGAGCGCAACCGCGGCCTGAGCATCCTCAAGTCGCGCGGAATGGCACACTCCAACCAGGTGCGTGAGTTTCTGGTGACCAGCCACGGCATCGAGCTGCTCGACGTGGTGCTCGGGCCGGCCGGCATCGTGACCGGGGCCAGCCGCCAGACACAGCAACTCCAGGAGCTCGCCCAGGCCGTGGCCTTACAGCAGGAAGCCGACCGCCGCGACCGCGAAATTGAGCGCCGCCGCCGGATGCTGGAAGCCAACATCGCCAACCTGCGCACCGAATTCGAAAGCGTGCAGGAGGAGCTGCGCCAAATCAGCTCGCACGAGCAGGCCCGCCAACAGGCCCAGCTCAGCGGCCAGCAGCGCATTACCGCCGCCAACCCGCGCACGGCCCCGGGCACCGAAAGCGACCAGTAATTCGTACAGCCGGGTTATGCCCGCGTATTCGTCTCAATGAGTCCTGTTATGGTAGATATAGCGAAAGAAGAAGCCGAAGAAACCTGGGAGCTGCGCCTGTACGTGGCTGGCCAGACCCCCAAGTCGGTGACGGCGCTGGCCAACCTGCGCCGCTACTGCGAGCAGCACCTGCAAGGCCGCTACAAGCTCGAAGTTATCGACCTGCTGCTGCATCCGCAGCTGGCCGAGGGCGACCAGATTCTGGCCATTCCCACGCTGGTACGCAAGGTGCCCGAGCCCATCCGCAAAATTATTGGCGACCTGTCGAACGAGGAGCGGGTGCTGGTCGGGCTCGACGTGCGCCCCGTTGCGACCCTCTAGCCCCGGTTTATGCACCCATCCACGGACCAGGCCCCGGAGCCCGCTGCGCCCACCTACGTGCTGCACCTGTACATCACCGGGGCCACGCCGAATTCGACGCGCGCCGTGCACAACATCAAAGCCCTTTGCGAGGAGTACCTGGCCGGCCGCTACGAGCTGCTGATTATCGATATTTACCAGGAGCCCGAACTGGCCCAGCGCGAAGACCTGATTGGCGTGCCCACCCTCATTAAGCGCCACCCCGGGCTGGTGCGCCGGCTGGTAGGCGACCTCTCCGACCGCGAGCGGGTACTGAAAGCCCTGGGAATTGAACCGCTGGCCGACGGTACCGCGCGCTATGACTGAGAACCTGCCCACCGCTGCCGAGCTGGCCCGGGCCAACCAGGAGCTGCGCGAGCAGCTGGAGGAAGCCCAGGACCTGATTGACGCCATCCGGACCGGGGCCGTGGATGCCCTGGCCGTGCAGGGCCCCGAGGGTCCGCGCATTTTCACGCTGCAAGGGGCCGACCAGAGCTACCGCACCCTCATCGAGCAGATGAACGAGGGAGCCCTGCTGCTGAGCGACAACGGCACCGTGCTCTATTGCAACGCCAGCCTGGCCCGGCTGCTGGGCCGCCCGCTGGCCGAAGTGATTGGCAGCGATTTCGACCGTGTGGTGCCCGCCGCTTATCAGGCCGCCTGGGCCGCTCTGCTGCTGAAAAGCTGGCACGAGCGCAGCCGGGGTGAGTTGCCCCTGCTCACGCAGGATGGGGTGCTGGTGCCGTTTTCGGTTTCGCTGAATATGTTGGAATTCAACGATATGCCCGCATTGGCGGTTATCGTAACCGATTTGTCGGCCCAGCGCGAAATCGAAGCTATCCAGGCCCGGGTGGTCGAGCAGAACGCGCTGCTCGACCGCAAAACCGAGGAGCTGAAGCGCGAAGAAGCCGCCCGCCTGGCCGGCGAACAGGCCGCCGTCGAAGCCAGCCGCCTGCTCGAAGGCATTTCGCAGATTGCCTGGACGGCCAACGCCCAGGGCGACAATACCTACCTCAACGCCCGCTGGGCCGAATACGCCGACCTGCAGAACGGGCAGCCCCGCGACCAGTGGCTGGCCGCCGCCGTGCACCCCGCCGACATGGCCGCCGCCGCCAGCAGCTGGCAGCACTGCCTGGCTACGGGCCAACCCCTGGAAATTCAGTGCCGCCTGCGCAACGCCGCCGGCGAGTACCGCTGGATGCTGGGCCGCGCCCTGCCCTCGCGCAACGAGCAGGGGGAGATTATCCAGTGGGTAGGTACCTACACCGACATTCACGAGCACCGGCTGGCCCTGGAGCGCATCGACGAAACCCAGCGCGAGCTGCGCCTCAACAACGAGCAGCTCACCCGCGTCAACGTCGACCTCGACAACTTCATCTACGTCGCCTCGCACGACCTCAAGGCCCCCATCAGCAACATTGAGGGCTTGCTGAGCGTGCTGTTGCAGGAGCTGCCCGCCACTCCTGCGCAAAGCCCCGAAGTACAGCACGTGCTGGCCCTGATGCAGGATTCGGTGAACCGCTTCCAGCGCACCATCGAGCACCTGACCGAAGTCAGCAAGCTGCAGAAAGAGCATGCGCCCGCCACCGCGCCGGTCGATTTGGCCGCTGTTTTCCACGACGTCCAACTCGATTTGGAGCCGCTCATCCGCAGCACCGGGGCGACCTTGGACCTTGATGTGCAGACCGCGCCCTGGGTCTCGTTTTCCGAAAAAAACCTGCGGAGCGTCATTTTCAACCTCCTCAGCAACGCCCTGAAATACCACGACCCCGCCCGCGCCCCGCAGGTGCGGGTGCGCACCCGCCCCGCAGCCGATGGCGTGCTGCTCGAAGTGCAGGACAACGGCCTGGGACTGGCCGCCAGTCATCAACGCCAGCTGTTCGGCATGTTTCAGCGCTTCCACGACCATGTGGAGGGCTCCGGCATTGGGCTTTACATGGTGAAGAAGATGGTGGAAAACGCCGGTGGGCGCATTACGGTGGATTCTGAGCTGGGCCGGGGCACCACTTTTAGGGTGTATTTCACGCCGTAGCCCCATCCGTTTTCCTGTACTTACCTTCTACCGCGCTGGGGCGTTAGGCAGCCCGGCCACTCAAGCCCGGTTTTTTGCCTGAGCCTATACGGGGCCGGGTTTAGCGGCCGGCCGCCAACGTTCCCGGCAACGATTGCGCAAATAAAACCAGTGCTAAATGGCTGTTTAGAGGCGTTTCAGGGTTCATTTGGGGTAATATTGTCAGGGCGGCCTGCGGGCCGGCCGCTACTTTCGCCGCTCTCTAAACCAGAATTCATGGGGATGAAAACAAGTGCTACGCTGCTGCTGGCGGGTCTGGCCACGGTGCTGGCCACCGCCTTTCGGCCGCCCGCCGCGCCGCCCACGCAGGTGTTTCTGGTGGGCGACTCCACCATGTCGGAGAAAGCCGACCTGAGCAAGCCCGAGCGCGGCTGGGGCATGATGTTCGGCCAGTATTTCGACAACGGCGTGGTGATTCGCAATACGGCTGTGAACGGGCGCAGCACCAAAAGCTTTTACCACGAAGGGCGCTGGGGCAAGGTGCTGGAAGGCCTGCGGCCCGGCGACTGGGTGTTCATCCAGTTTGGCCACAACGACGAAAAAGTGGAAGACAGTACCCGCTCGGCTCCGGCCCAAACGCTGTACCGCCAGCTGCTCACCAAGTTCGTGCTCGAAGCCAAAGCCAAAGGGGCCAATCCCGTACTGCTCACCCCCGTGGGCCGCCGCAACTTCGACGAAGCCGGCAAGCGCAAGGATGACCACGGCGACTACCCCGGCGTGGTGCGCGAGGTGGCCCAGGCCCAGAAAGTGCCCCTGATTGATTTGCACGAGCAAAGCTGGGCCATGTACTCAGCCCTGGGCGAGGCCGGTACCCGGCCGCTGTTCTGGAGCTACCAGAACGGCTACTACCAGCCCAACCCCGTGCCGCCGGCCAAAAACGACAACACCCACTTCTCGGAATACGGTGCCACCCGTGTGGCCCAGCTGGTGGCCCGCGCTGTGCAAGCCCAGCACCTGGGCCTGGCCGCCCACCTGCGCACCGCGCCCTTCGCCGGCCAGCTCGCGGCCGACCTGCCCGTGGTGCTGGCCCCGGCTTTCAAAAAAGATACCTTCAACATCAGCGCCTACGGGGCCGTGGCCGACGGCCAGACCCTGAACACGGCCGCTTTCGCCAAGGCCATTGCGGCCTGCGCCGCGCAGGGCGGCACCGTGCTGGTGCCCGCCGGCCTGTGGCTGAGCGGCCCCATCGCCCTGCAAAGCAACGTGAACCTGCACCTGGCTACCGGCGCGCTGGTGCAGTTCACGGCCGACCGCAGCCAGTACCCGCTCATCCTCACCACTTGGGAAGGGGAGGAGGCCATCCGCAGTCAGGCCCCGATTTCGGGCGTCGATTTAACCAACATTGCCATCACCGGCAACGGCACCTTCGATGGCGCGGGCGACGCCTGGCGGCCCGTCAAAAAAAGCAAGCTCAACGACACGCAGTGGCGCAATCTGCTGGCCTCGGGCGGCGTGCTGAGCGAGAAAAAGGACTACTGGTATCCCTCGGCCAGCTCGCTGAAGGGCAACCTGCTGGCCGCCGCCGGCACCCCGCCCAAAAGCCTGAACCCCGCCGACCTGGCCGAGGTGCGCGACTACCTGCGCCCCAACATGCTCAGCCTAACGCGCTGCAAGCAGGTGCTGCTGGAAGATTTCGTGCTTCAGAACTCGCCGGCCTGGACCATCCACCCCCTCCTGTGCGAGAACCTGACCGTGCGCCGCGTGACGGCTAAAAACCCCTCCTATGGTCAGAACACCGATGCTATTGATGTGGAATCGTGCCGCACGGGACTGATTGAGGGCTGCACGTTCGACGTGGGCGACGACGGCCTGTGCATTAAATCGGGCCGCGATGCCGAGGGGCGCAAGCGCGGCGTGCCCACCGAGAACTTCATCATCCGCGACTGCCGGGTGTACCACGCCCACGGCGGCTTCGTGATTGGCTCGGAGATGTCGGGCGGCGTGCGCAACCTCTACGTGAGCAACTGCACCTTCATGGGTACCGACGTGGGCCTGCGCTTCAAAACCGCGCGGGGCCGGGGCGGGGTGGTCGAAAATATCTTCGTCGACAACATCACCATGACCGATATTGCCGGCGAGGCCGTGCTGTTCGACATGTACTACGCCGCCAAAGACCCCGTGCCGCTGGCCGGCGAAAGCACCGCGCCACCCGTCATCGCCGCCCAGCCGTTGAACGAGGGTACGCCGCAGTTCAAGGGCTTTCGCATCTCGAATATTGCCTGCAAAGGAGCCACTACCGCCATTCTGGTGCGCGGCCTGCCCGAGATGAGCATCAAGGATATCAGCATCGAAAACGCGGTGATTGAGAGCAAAAAGGGCCTGGTGTGCCAGGAGGCCGAGAATATCCGCCTGAAAAACGTGACCCTGCTCTCGACCGATACCGCCCCGGTGCTAGAGGTGCAGAATAGCCACAACATTACCTTCGACGGCATTCACTATCCCGCCGGGGCCGACCTGCTCCTGCGCGTGACCGGCGACCGGAGCAAAGACATCAAGCTGACCAACACCGACACCAAAAAGGCCAAGCGCGACGTGGAGCTGGGGCCGAAGCTGGGAAAGAAAACGGTGGCGGCGCGGTAGCCAGATAATTCAACAGTTTAGAACGTCATGCTGAGCTTGCCGAAGCATCTCTACCGCAATACTAAAATTGATTAGTTGCACGGTAGAGATGCTTCAGCAAGCTCAGGATGACGTTCTGTTTTAACGGACTTTCCCGTCGTTCAGGCGCGCCGCATG
>JALYUI010000205.1 GCA_030853845.1 Bacteroidota bacterium
GCTGCCAGCCGCCCGGCGTGGGCAGCGAGTAGATGCCGGTTTGCGGGCCGGCAATGCCCACCGCCCCGGCTGGCACCAGCGGGCGCGGCTGGGCGCGGCGCGGCGTGGCCAGCCGGGCATCCAGGCCGCCGAGGTAGGGGAAACCGGGGGCGAAACCAATCATATGCACGAGGTATTCGGGGGCGGTGTGTAGGGCGATGACTTCGGCCGGCGAGAGGCCGGTGTGGGCGGCCACAAAGTCCAGGTCCGGCCCGAACCCGCCGCCGTAGCAGACCGGAATTTCCACTACTTCCGTTTCCGGGGCTGCATCGGTTGCCTCAGCAGCTGCCAGCAGTGCCCACAGCTGGGTGGCTACCCTTTCGTAGGCCTGATACCGGCCGTCTTCGCTGGCCAGCCAGGGGTCGTAGTACACGGTGAGGGTGGTGAAGGCGGGCACCACCTCGCGCAGCCCCACGCAGGGCTGCCGCGCCAGCCGGGTACTAAACGCCGCAATGGCTCCGTGCGTGGCCGCGCTGATGCCGCCCCCGAAGTCGAGCACCACGGCCGCATCACCGAGCGGGTAGAGCCGGACGGGCGGGGCGGCAGCCGGCGACGGGTTATTTTTGACGGATTGGGGCACGGCGTAGCGCAGCTTCTCAAGGAAACGCAAGCTACGGTGCCGGCGGCGCTACTTCGGCCGGCATCCAGCCTGCGGTTTCAGCCAGCCGACGGAAGCCCTTCCGTTTCAACTCTGTTTGCCCTCTCTTACCTCATCGAGCCGCTGTGCGAAATCCCGTTGCCGCCTACCGCCTAACCCTCGCCGCGCTGGCTTTCGCCCTGCTCGCAACGGCCTGCCAACGCGCCCTGGTTTCCACGGCTCCCGTGAGCCCGGCCACCATCGCCACCGTGCCCCGCGAGCCTGAACCTCCTGTTACGCCCGGCGTGTCGGAAACGCTGGCCCGGGCGCGGAAAGCTCTCATCAGCGGCGTGGCTTACAACCTCAGCCTGAACATTCCGGCGCAAAAAGCCGAGCCGATTGAGGCGAGTGAGCAGATTTCCTTTTACCTGAAGGACAACCGCCACCCGGTGCAGCTCGATTTTAAAGCCCCCACCGATTATCTGCACCGCCTTACGCTCAACGGCCAGCCGGTGCCCATCGACCACCGCGACGAGCACCTCGTGCTGCCCGCCGCCGCCCTGCACCCGGGCCACAACGTGGTGAACATTGACCTGCGGGCCGGCGAGCTGTCGCTGAACCGCAACGCCGACTACCTCTACACCCTCCTGGTGCCCGACCGCGCCCGCACCGTGGTGCCGGTCTTCGACCAGCCCGATTTGAAGGCCACCTTCACGCTGGCCCTCACCGTACCCGCCGGCTGGCAGGCCGTGGCCAATGCCCCGGTAGTCGACTCAACTCAAACGCTCGATGGGCATGTGCCCAGCATGAAAAACTACCTCTTCGCCACCTCCGACAGCATCAGCACCTATCTGTTTTCCTTCGCGGCCGGGAAGTTCTCACTGGTTTATCGCACTGAAAATAGCCGCGCGATGACGCTGCTGCACCGCGAAACCGACCCGACCAAACTGCGCCTTAGTCTCGGCCCCATTTTTCGGCTGCACGCGGATGCGCTGGGGTTTATGGAGGAATATACCGGCCTGCCCTACCCGTTTCAGAAGTTTGATTTTGTGGCGATTCCCGATTTTCAGTACGGCGGCATGGAGCACGTCGGGGCCATCGACTACAAGGCGGCGAGCCTGTTTCTGGATGAGGGCGCGACCCAGGACCAGGTGCTGGCCCGCTCCAACCTCGTGTCGCACGAAACGGCGCACATGTGGTTCGGCGATTTGGTGACCATGCAGTGGTTCAACGACGTGTGGATGAAGGAGGTGTTCGCCAATTTCATGGCCGATAAAATCACGCAGGTAGCCGTGCCGGGTTCGAACTACGACCTCAAATTCGTCGTCGACCACTACCCGGCCGCCTACGGCATCGACCGCACGGCCGGGGCCAACCCTATTCGCCAGCCGCTGGCCAATCTGCAGGACGCGGGCTCGCTCTACGGCAACATCATTTACCACAAAGCGCCCATTATGATGCGCCAGCTGGAGCGCCTGATGGGGCCGGACGCCTTCCGCGACGGCTTGCGCGAGTACCTGCGCACCTATGCCCACGGCAACGCCACCTGGCCCGACCTCATCCGAATACTCGATGCCCGTACGCCCGCCGACCTGCAGGCCTGGAATCAGGTGTGGGTGAACCAGCCCGGCCGCCCCGTTTTTAGCTACCGCTACGGAGGGCACCACGACCAGAAATATTCGCTCTGGGTTACACAACGGGCCGAGGACGGGTCTGACCGCCTCTGGCCCCAGGAATTTGCCGTGCTAGTGGAATCGGCCGATGGAAGGCAAGAGCAAATAACCGTGAAAATGGAGGGCGCAGAAGAGGTCGTGCGACTACCTTTTCTCCCTACGCGCATCGTTTTCAATTCCAATGGGTTAGGCTACGGCGTATTTCCGGTGGCCAAAAGCCTGGCTGGCCAGGTAACCGCGCTGGCCCAGTCCGTGGCGCGGGCTTCGGCCTACGTCAACCTCTACGAGAACATGCTCCGCAGCGAGGCCATCAGTCCGCTGGAGCTGCTCACCGCCTACCGTCAAGCCCTCACCCGAGAGCCCGAGGAGCTGAATCTGAAGCTGCTCACGGGCCAGGTCAGCGCCCTGTTCTGGCAGTTTCTCACGCCCGCCCAGCGCCGGGCCGGAGGGCCGGATTTGGAACGGGACCTGTGGGCCGCGCTCCGGCAAAACCCGGCGGGCAATTCGAAAAAGCTGCTTTTCAAAGCCTACCAGTCGGTGGCCCTGAGCCCGGCCGCCCAGGCCCGCCTCTACCAAATCTGGCGCACGCAAAAGCCGCCCGCCGGCGTGAAGCTGACCGAGGACGACTACACCGCCCTGGCCCTGGCGCTGGCCGTGCGCGACTATCCGGCCGCCGCGCCCATCCTGCCCGCCCAGCTGGCCCGCATCAGCAACCCCGACCGGCGGCAGCGGCTGGCGTTTCTCGTGCCCGCGCTTTCGGCCGACGCGGCCACCCGCGACGCCTTTTTCGCTAGCCTGAAAACCAAGACCGGCCGCGCCAAAGAAGCCTGGGTAACGGCCGCGCTCGGCTACCTGCACCACCCGCTGCGCCAGGCCACGTCCGAGAAATACCTGCCCGCCAGCCTCAATTTATTGCAGGAAATCCAGCTCACCGGCGACATTTTCTTTCCCGCCGGGTGGCTGCAGGCCACGCTGGGCAGCTACCAGTCGCCCACGGCCGCCGCCACGGTGCGGACCTTTCTGGCCGCGCACCCCGACTACAACCCGCCGCTGCGGGCCAAGCTCTTGCAGGCTGCGGACGACTTGTTTCGGGCCGAGCGGCTGGCGCGGTAAAGCGGCGTGGCAGAAATACTCCACTCACTGAAATAATGACCAATACCAGTAGCCTGAAAAGCAGCTTTCGGCGCGCTATCCGATGTGGTACCGGCCGGGCTTACTTACTGGCCCAGGCCCACCCCGGAGTCGATTTTTCGTCGGCTATTATCGAGGTATCGCTGAAGAACTTTGCCTACGACGGGCAGTCCGAGCCCAGCCGTGCGCCTTACCTCTACGAGTTGTATAGCAAGTCGGCGCAGCAGGCCCGGATTCGGCGGGCCGTGCTGCGCGCCCTGGCCACGGAGCAGGACGATACCTGGACGCTGACCCAGCTGTTTGCGTTGGCCTTGCTGTTTGCGCAGCACGGCGATACGGCCGCCCGCCAGGCCCTTTACTACCGCTTTCTGACCCGGCCAATTGCTGGTTGCGATTGGGCCGGGGCCGTGGAGATTATGACACTCGATGGCTTGGAAGGGCTTAAATACATTGCGCGCAAGTTTGGCCAGGCCCTGGCCCGAAACCCCGAGGGCTGGCAGGACGACCACCTCATTGTTGCCTTCCAGGAGCAGTACCCCGCCGTGGATGCCTGGGCGGAATTGCAGCAGTTGGCCGGGCAGGACGAAGACGTGCGCCGCTACTTGGAATACGTGCAGGCTACGCGCGAGCTGCGGGCCGCCCCACGTAAGCCCCAGCCCCAGAACCAGCCCGGCCTGAACGACTTGCTGCAAAGTGCCAGTCGCGCCTACGGTCGCTTTGCGCTGAGGCGGGCCGCGCTGAAGCCCGCCGAGATTCAGCAGCTGGCCGAGCGCCTGCTGACGGAGCAGAATCCCAAAGTGCGGGAGAATCTGCTGCACGTTTTCACCCGGATTAAATTCCCGCTGGCCTACCAGCCCATCCTGGCATTGGCCCGCCAGAAAATAAACCGCCAAAACCGCCTCACAACCCAATATGCCCTGGAAGCCCTCCAGCACCTGCACGCGCCGGAAATCCGGGCATTTGCGCTGCAACGGCTGGCCGCTACCACCCGCCCCGGCTGGTACACCGCCCTGCTCGTCAGCAACTATCAGGCGGGCGATGCCGCGCTGCTGACCAGTCTCGTAGCTCGCACCCACGATGAGCACATGCTGGAAATGCTGGCCGGCAGCTACACCGCTATCTACCGAATCAATAAAACGCCGGAATGCGCCGCGCCCCTGCTGGCCCTGTATCAGAAAATGACCTGTGGCATTCACCGCCAGAAAGTCGTGGCGCTGCTTATCGAAAATGAGGTGCTGCCGGCCTGGCTGAACGAGGAGCTCCCGTTCGATAGCTACGCCGAAACGCGCCTGCTGCACCAGCCGCCTGCCTGGCCGCGATAGCTGCTATACTCGTCATAAAGTATTTTGCGAGAGCGATGTAGCGACGCGCCCCTTCGCGTCTCGGCGTACGCGCCATTTAAGTATCGTTCGACGCGGAGATGCCAAGGGGCGCGTCGCTACATCGCCCGGCCGGTTTTCGCATTTCACTTCGCGACGAGTATAACTGCTTGTATCCTGTGTCAGGGCTTTCGCCCGCAGCAGCAACGGCTTTGCGACAACCCAAAGCGGGTTGGCAAGGAGTATCGACCTGTAGAATATCGAGGAAAGCCCCCTGAGCCTTTTGCAAGGCGTCCTGTCCCAGATGCGGCGTAGTGTTTTGCGGTAATCTGGTGGTAGTTTCGGCCGGGCAAGCTGGCCCACAGCGATGCACCTCCGAAGATTCTCCCAATGAAAGCCTCCGCCACCCTGGCCCTGCTGGCCGCCGGCCTGCTACTCGCCTTCCGCCCGGCCCCGCCGCCCACCGAAGCCCTCAAAACCGAAGCGCTACAGGATTTGCAGGCGCATTACGCCGAGTACCGGCAGGTGGCCCAGCGCATCTGGGGCTTTGCCGAAGTGGGCTACAAGGAAACCAAAAGCTCCGCCTTATTGCAGGAAACGCTGCGCAAAAACGGTTTCGCGGTGCAGGCCGGCGTGGCCGGGATGCCCACGGCTTTCGTGGCCAGTTACGGCAGCGGCCAGCCGGTTATCGGCATTCTGGCCGAGTATGATGCGCTGCCCGGCCTGGCCCAGCAGGCGGTGGCCGCCAAAACGCCCATTGCCGGCCAGGATGCCGGCCACGGCTGCGGCCACAACCTCTTCGGTACGGCCAGCGTGGCGGCCGGCATCGAGCTGAAAAAGCTGCTGAAAGAAGGCCAGTTTCACGGCACCATCAAGGTGTACGGCTGCCCGGCCGAGGAGGGCGGCAGCGGCAAGGTGTACCTGGTGCGCGCCGGCCAGTTTGCAGGCGTGGATGCGGTGTTGCACTGGCACCCCGCCAGCGAAAACGCCACGATGGTGGGCAAGTACATCGCCAACGTGTCGGCTAAGTTTCGCTTTCACGGGGTTGCCGCGCACGCCGCCGCCGCGCCCGAGCGGGGCCGCAGCGCCCTCGACGGCGTGGAGGCGATGGACAACATGGTGAATATGATGCGCGAACACGTGCCCCAGGAAACCCGCATGCACTACGTCATCACCAGCGGCGGCAAGGCGCCCAACGTGGTGCCCGACTTTGCCGAGGTGTACTACTACGTGCGCCACCCCAACCGGGCCGACGTGCAGGCCATTTTCGAGCGCGTGGTGAAAGCGGCCGAGGGGGCCGCCCTGGGCACCGGCACCACTATGGACTACGAAATTATTGGCGGCACCCACGACCTGCTCCTCAACGAAACCCTGGCCCACGCCCTGCAACGCAACCTCGAGCAGGTGGGCGGCGTGAGCTACACGGCCGGGGAAGCCGCTTTCGGCCAGCAGATTCAGGCGTCGTTAGGCGTGCCCGCGCCCCCGGTGGCCCAGGCGGCCGAAGTCGCGCCCTACACCCTGCGCGACCTCGGTGGCAGCTCCGACGTGGGCGACGTGAGCTACGTAGTGCCCACCGTGGGCCTGCTGGCCGCCACCTGGATTCCCGGCACCCCCGCTCACAGCTGGCAAGCTGTGGCGTGCAGCGGCCAGGAAATCGGCACCAAGGGCCTGATGGTAGCCGCCAAAACCCTGGCCCTCACCGGCATCGACCTCTTTACGGATGCCGACCTGCGGGCAAAAGCCCAGGCCGAGCTGCGGCAGAAAGTGGGCAGCTACGTGTACAAGCCCCTGCTGGGCGACCGCAAGCCGGCGCTCAACTACCGCGACTAGAACCCACTAAGTGCTGCCGGGCGTACCCGAAGCAGCCCGCCTATATTAGCACAGGAACTCAGTCCGGTAAATTGGGCGCAGCTTCCGTCACGAAGCGAATGTTGCGTTGCAGGCCCTCGTAGCCGGTGCGCTTCACGGCCGACTGCCGGAACAGCTCGCTGAATAACTCATGGGTTATTTCGCGCCAGTCGCCGGGCGTCAGGTCTTTCAGGCCGGGGGCGGGGTCGAACTGCGGCTCGTGGTGCGGCTTGGAGAAGCGGTTCCAGGGGCACACGTCCTGGCAGATGTCGCAGCCGAAAATCCAATTGCCGAACTGCCCGCTTACCTCGGTCGGAATCTGGCCCTTGAGCTCGATGGTGAAGTAGCTGATGCACTTGCTGCCATCGACCACGTAGGGCTCGGTGATGGCCTGGGTGGGGCAGGCATCGAGGCATTTGGTGCAGGTGCCGCAGTAGTCGCGGATGGGGCCGTCGGCGGGCAGGTCCACGTCCACAATCAGCTCGGCGATGAAGTAAAACGAGCCCGTGCCGGGCGTTATCAGGTTGCTGTTTTTGCCCACCCAGCCCAGGCCCGACTTTCTGGCCCAGGCCTTGTCGAGCACCGGGGCCGAATCGACGAAGCAGCGGCCGCCAATCTGGCCAATGTGGGCTTCCATGTCGGCCAGCAGCGTTTTCAGCTTGTCCTTGATGACGAAGTGGTAGTCGCGCCCGTAGGCGTACTTGCTGATTTGCAGGGTGTCGGCGGGCTGCTGGGTTTCGGGGGCGGGGTAGTAGTTGAGCAGCAGGGAGATGACGGACTTCGCGCCATCCACGAGCAGGCGCGGGTCGAGGCGCTTGTCGAAGTGGTTTTCCATGTAGCCCATCTTGCCGTTCATGCGGCGCGTGAGCCAGGTTTCGAGGCGCGGAGCTTCCTCTTCCAGAAATTCAGCCTTCGAAATGCCGCAGGCCATAAAGCCCAGCTCGGCCGCGCGGCGTTTGATGAAGGGAGCCCAGTCGGCGGGAGGAAGCATGGAAAAAGTGTGGGGGTGAAGGCAGGCTAGACTGGTTTCCGGGGCGCGAGCTGTAGTGCGAACGTTGTAGTTTGCGCCGTTTACATTAGGGGCGAAGTCGTTCAGGCACGCGAACTACAAAGTTCGCGCTACGGCGCGCCGAATCCGAAACGGTACGGGCCGGAAGGCAGTAGAAGCCATTTGCCCCGCCAAGGTGTTATAATTGGCGAAACCCCGCTGCCCGATGCCCGAAACCACTGTTGCTCCAACCGCTGCCCCCGCCGCCAAAGTTACCCTCTGGTCGCCCTTTGCCTACGCGGTTTTCCGCGCCATCTGGATTGCGGGCCTAGTATCGAACGTGGGCACCTGGATGCAGAACGTGGCCGGCGTGTGGCTCGTGACTACCCTCACCACCTCGGCCCTGCTGGTGGCCCTGATGCAGACAGCCACCTCGCTGCCGGCTTTCCTGCTGAGCATGCCCGGCGGCGTGCTGGCCGATTTGGTGGACCGCCGCCGGCTGCTGCTCTTCACCCAGGGCTTTATGGCGGTGGTGGCCATGGGGCTGGGCGCGCTCACCCTGCTCGATGGCATTTCGGCCTACGGCGTGCTGGGCTTCACCTTTTTGCTGGGCATGGGCGCGGCACTGAACCTGCCCATCTGGCAGGCCATGGCCACCGACCTGGTGCCCCGGGCGGCCCTGCCCTCGGCCATTACCCTGAACGGGGTGAGCAACAACATCGCACGCGCCATCGGCCCGGCCATTGGCGGGGCCATTATTGCTTACTACTCGGCGGGCTGGGTGTTTGTGCTGAACGGATTGTCGTTTCTGGGCACCTGGGCGGTGGTGTACTTCTGGCGGCGGCCGCCCACGGTGGCCAGCGGGCCGGCCGAAAACTTTATCGGCGCGCTGCGGGCCGGGCTGCGCTACGTGCAGTATTCGCCGGCCATCTATGGGGTGCTGGTGCGCACGTTCGCGTTTGCGTTCGGGGCGGCGGCCATGTGGGGGCTGCTGTCGGTGGTGGTGGCGCGGCGGCTGCACCTGAGCTCGGGGCACTACGGCGTGCTGCTGTCGTGGCTAGGCGCGGGAGCCGTAACGGGAGCCATGCTGATGGGCCGGGCCGGCTCGCGGCTCAACTTCAACCAGCGGGTATTGATGGGGGTGCTGGTATTGGTGGGCACCAACGTGGCGCTGGCCCTGGTGAGCCAGATTTACGTGCTCTACGCCGTGCTGTTCGTGACGGGCATTGCCTGGCTGCTGGTGATGACCAGCTTCAGTACCACCGTGCAGCTAAGCGTGCCGCGCTGGGTGCAGGCCCGCGTCATCAGCGTGTACATGCTGGTGTTTCAGGCGGGGCTGTCGGTGGGCAGCCTGGTGTGGGGCGAGCTGGCCGACCACCTTTCGCTGCAAACCGCGCTGCTGGCAGCGGCCGGCTGGATGCTGGCCAGCACCCTGCTGGCCGTGCCCTTCCCCATGCGCTCGGCCGAAGGCCTTAACCTCGACCCCGCCAACGACCGGCCCCACACCGACGCCGCCGATAGCATCGACCCCGACAACGGCCCCGTGCTCATTACCATCGAATACCACGTAGCCCCGGCCGACTGGCCCGCCTTCCGCCTGGCCGCCGAGGAGCTGAAGCGCCTGCGCCTGCGCGATGGGGCCGTGCGCGCCGGCGTATTTGCCGATATGGACGCGCCCACCCGTATCACCGAGTTTTACTATGTGGCTACTTGGGGCGAGCACCAGCGCCAGCACCACCGCTTCACCCAGCAGGACCAGGTGGTGGAGGCCGCCGTGCGCCGCTTCCACCAGGGCGCCAAGCCGCCGGTGGTGAAGCACCTGCTGGCCTTCCCGCACGCCCCCAACGTGGAAGTGGCCACCCCCATTGCCACCCTGGAAAGCCAGCGTTAGCGCGGCGGCTGCGGGGCCGGGGGCGTAGGCTTGTCCGGCTCGGACGCACTTGCCGGAAGCGGCGTGGGGCGGCGCTCCCAGAGCTGGCGCAGAAAGTCCTGCTCGGCCAGCCACTGGCTTTGCCGGTTGCGCAGCCACTCGTCCGACTCGGCCGTGGCGGCCGCCGGGGCCGTAGTGCCCAGCGGCCGGAGGCGCTGAGCGGCAAAGGCGAGGCACACGCGCAGGTCGGCCGCTTCCAGCTCGGGGTGCGCGGCCAGCACCGCCGCTTCCGACGGCGCGGTGGCCAGCCAGTCCAGCACCTGCCACACCGGAATGCGGAGCCCGCGCACGGTGGGCTGCCCCTCGCAGATGGTGGGATGAATGGTAATGCGCGCAAAGCCGGGCAGATTCATACCCGGAAGTTAAGCCCGGCTTGGCATTGCATGCAAGCGGCAGGTGCCGGTTGGGCTGGTTCCAGGCGCGAAGCCAGGAGCAGTTGGGGAGTCCTCACGGCATTCCTGCGGCGCGATTCTTCGCCCACGCAGCAGGAAGCTAGTCGATAGCTTCTGACGCATTAAACCCATTACAGACAGCAGGCTTTACGGTTGGCAAAGCACTGCTTAAATCTACTCCCAATCACTAGCAGCCAACCGCAATCGACCCGGCTAGAGCTGGCTAAGGGCGGCCCAGGCAAGTGCGGTCCCCAGCAGCAGGATTTGAACAACTATTATCGCCGCCTGCCGCCCTACCAGCCGCCGGGCACCCTGCCAGCGGCTGGCGAGACCCCGGGTTTCGGCCGGGGCCGGGCGGCCCAGAAACGCGGCCAGGGAATAGTCGAACGCCGCCACGCGCCCGGGCTGGGCCAGCAGCAGGGCGAAGAACTCGGCGTCGAGCGCCACGCGCCAGGCCAGATACTTGGCCAGCAGGCCTGCCAGCAAGGCCCCTGCCAGGGCCGGCGCGCCCGGCCCCACGGGCTGGTACATCCACGCCAGCAGCCCGGCCAGCAGCAGCACCGACGAGCCGTGGTCGAGCACGCGCCCGGCCCGCAGAAAGCCCAGCAGGACCCGCAGGTTCATTTCGGCGGCCTGGTTGGGCAGCAGGTCGGCCTGCCTGGCAATAGTGGCGGCAGCCGGGTCGGGAGTAGCAGCGGAGTCACTCATGAGGCGAAAGCTACGGCTTGTGGCCGGGGCAGCGTAGCCGCATAGCTGGCTAAAACCCGAAGATGCGCCGCCGACAGCAGCACCGGCGGGCGGGCAGCCCGCACCTGCGCGGCGGCGGCTTCGGCCGTGGCGGCCAGGCCCCGGTGCAGCAGCCAGG
>JALYUI010000217.1 GCA_030853845.1 Bacteroidota bacterium
CAAAGCGCGCGACTACTACCAGCGCTGCATCGTATTTTCGGAAAGCACCGGCGATACCGACGGAGGCTTCTACCTGTTTGCCAACTTCAACTTGGCCCGCATTGCTTTGAAGGAGAAAGACCTCGCCGGTGCTCAACGCTATTATGAGGTGGTGGCCGATAAAGCGGCTCGTAAGTCGGACCAGTATAAAGAGGCCAAGACTTGGCTGAAGAAGAACGGTAAAGCGTAGTTCAAAAACACCATGCTCGGATTAGGCGACCTCTTTCTGACTCCACTGTACC
The DNA here is from genome assembly GCA_030853845.1 of Bacteroidota bacterium. GTDB lineage: Bacteria > Bacteroidota > Bacteroidia > Cytophagales > Hymenobacteraceae > Hymenobacter. The sequence goes on from JALYUI010000217.1 coordinate 282, forward strand.
TGGTAGTAGTCTTTCGCCTTTGCGAAGTCGCGGTAACGATTCTGCATCAGGTAGCCCAGAAAATAGCTGGCATAGCGCCCACTGATGCCCTCATAGCCCGGCATGCCCCGGTTGATTTTATCCAGAATCTCGCGACTCACCCGCTCGCAGTCGGTGAACTCGCCCTGGTCGTAGGCCAGCAGGGCGTAGTAACGCTGGAAAAAACCATTGTCGGGGTAGGTGGTAGCCAGAAACTTAGATACGGGCAGAGCCTCTTCGGCATTGTTCTCCTCATTCTTAAGAATACGCAGCAGGAAAACCCGCGCCTCGGTGGCCGTATAAAAGCCATTGTTGGCCACGCTGCGCAACTGCTGAATGCCCAGTTTTTTGTCGCCTTTCGGAAAAAACAGCAGCACCGGGCGGAGCAAAGGGTAGTTTTCGCCAATCCAGATGGAATAGTAGTTGAAAAGCGCCTGCCCAAACTGAAACTCCGGGCTGAGGCCGTTGGCTTCCTGGCTTTTCTTCAGGTAGTTGAGCGAGCGGCGCGCATCGACTGTGGCCTTGCGCCAGTCGTGCCGCTCGCCGTGCAGGCGGGCCGTGAACCCATACGAAGCCGAGAGGAAGAAGCTGGCTTCGTAGTTGTTGTTGTCAGCATCGAAAAGCGTCTGTGCCTTGGCCACCGCCGTGTCCATGTAAGCGTAAAAAACCTTGTCGTACTGCGTAGTCTGGAAGTTGGTGGGCTGAATTTTCCACCACGTGCTCAGGCCCATCAGGAAGTAGGGCATGGGGTGGTTGGGGTAGCGGCGGCGCAGGGAGCGAAACTGCTTTTCGGCTTTGTCGAATTTGCAGTTGTAAACATTATAGACCGCGCCTTCCAGCTCAGTCTGAATGTCTTTGTCGAGCAGCAGCCAGCCTTTGGTATCAACGGCTGAGGGCAGGACCCCCACCGAATCGAGGGCTACGGTCTGCATGGGCGGCGGGGTACGGATGGTATCCAGCTTCTGGGCCCAGCCCGGCAGCGGCAGCAGCAGCAACCCAAGGCACAAACAAAGCAGCGAACGCAGCATAAGTGGGGTATAGAGGGCAAAACCGGCGTTCTGCGGAAGAGCCGAAGGGGAAATGGGAGAGCTAAAGTACGGACTTTGGCCTAGCTTTGGACGTTTTCCCTCCTGCTTATGCAACTGCTGCACTCCCTTTGCCGCCTGGCCGCGCCCGCCGGCAACGAAGCTCCCCTCACCCGATTCGTGCTCGACTACGTGCGCCAGCACCAAGGCAGATGGCAGCACCCGCCCCGGGCTATTATCCACGAAAACGTGCAGGACTGTCTCGTGCTGGTTTTTGGCGAACCCCGCACCGCCGTTTTTGCCCACCTCGACAGTATCGGCTTCACCGTGCGCTATGGCCGGCAGCTCGTGCGCATCGGTGGCCCGCAGGCCGAAGCAGGTTACCGCCTGGTGGGGAAGGATTCGCAAGGGGAAATAGATTGTACTTTAACGGTTGATGAGGAAACCGGCGAACTCGGCTATGCGTTCCCGCGCGAAATCGAGCGCGGCACTGAGCTTACGTTTTTCTGCGACTTTCGCGAAACCGAAACTACGGTACAAAGCTGTTATCTCGACAACCGGCTCGGCGTCTGGAACGCTTTGCGCCTGTGCGAAACCCTCGAAAATGGGATTATTGCCTTTTCCTGTTGGGAAGAACACGGTGGTGGCTCGGTCACTTACCTCGCCAAGCTTATCTACGAAACTTACGGCGTGCACCAGGCCCTGATTTCAGATATTACCTGGGTGACGGAGGGTGTGCAGGCCGGTCAGGGATGTGCAATCTCGCTACGCGACTCACTCATTCCGCGCCGTGCCTACGTCGACCGCATTCGCACCATCGCGGCGGCCTCGGGCATTGCCCATCAGTTGGAGGTGGAAGGCAGCGGCGGCTCCGATGCCAAAGAGCTACAGCACGCCGCCGCGCCCTGGGACTGGTGCTTCGTGGGTGCGCCCGAAGACCACGTGCACTCGCCCGACGAGCTGGTTGATAAGCGCGACATTGCCAGCATGCTGGCCCTCTACCAGATACTGATGCGAGCGCTTTAGCCCAAATAGCACAGTACCGTCACTGGCAGCTTAACCTGCACCGTTGGGGCCGTGCGGCCTGCTCACCGGAACGACTTACGCCGGAAAAACTTGTAGTCGCTCCAATTTCCCCTATTTTGCGTTCCCAAAACTGCTCACCACTCATTCCCAACCCATTCACCTTTTTATGACTCCATACCTTTACGCAGTGCCCGCGCTGGGTGTCTTTGCGCTCCTCTACACCTGGCTGCGCGCCGGCTGGGTAACCCGCCAGGATGCCGGCGACGACCGCATGACGACCATTGCCGGCTACATCGCCGATGGCGCCATTGCCTTCCTTAAGGCCGAATACAAGGTGCTGGCGCTCTTCGGGCTCATCGCCGGAGCCTTTCTCTTTTACCTTGGCAGCACCAGCGGCAACTCCAGCCCGGTCATCGTCATCGCTTTTCTGATTGGTGGGGTGTTCTCGGCCCTGGCCGGCTTCATCGGGATGAAAATTGCCACCAAGGCCAATGTGCGCACCGCGCAGGCGGCCAAAACCAGCCTCAGCACCGCCCTCAACGTGTCGTTTTCGGGCGGCTCGGTAATGGGTATGGGCGTGGCCGGCCTTGCCGTGCTCGGCCTGGGCTCGCTGTTTATCATTTTCTACAAGCTGTTCGTGCCCAGTGGCCTCGCCAACGGGCAGGAAATGGAAAAAGCCCTCGAAGTGCTCACTGGCTTCTCGCTGGGAGCTGAGAGCATAGCCTTGTTTGCCCGCGTGGGCGGCGGCATCTACACCAAGGCGGCCGACGTGGGAGCCGACCTCGTGGGTAAGGTCGAAGCCGGTATTCCCGAAGACGACCCCCGCAACCCTGCCACCATCGCCGACAACGTGGGCGATAACGTGGGCGACGTGGCCGGCATGGGTGCCGACCTGTTCGGCTCGTACGTGGCTACAATCCTGGCTACGATGGTGCTGGGCCGCGAGGTAACCGTGACCGGCGACCAGTTTGGTGGCCTCTCGCCGATTTTCCTGCCGATGGCCATTGCTGGCATGGGCATCATCGCCTCACTCATCGGCATTCTTTGCGTGCGGGTGAAGGAGGGCGGCAACGTGCAGGCCGCGCTTAACCTCGGCAATTATATCTCGGTCATCGTGTCGGCCGTGGCTTCGTACTTCCTCATCATGTGGATTCTGCCGACCGGCACCTTCACCATTCGCAGCGTCAGTTTCGATGCCATGCATGTGTTCTACGCCGTGGTTGTGGGCCTGGTCGTGGGCACGCTGATGAGCATTATCACCGAGTATTATACTGCTATGGGCAAGCGCCCGGTGAACAGCATCGTGCAGCAAAGCAGCACCGGCCATGCCACCACCGTTATCGGCGGTCTGGCCGTGGGTATGGAGTCGACGGTACTGCCCATTCTGGTGCTGGCGGCTGGTATCGTGCTCAGCTTTAAAGCTGCCGGCCTCTACGGCGTGGCCATTGCCGCCGCCGGCATGATGGCCACCACCGCCATGCAGCTGGCCATCGACGCTTTCGGCCCCATTGCCGACAATGCGGGCGGCATCGCCGAAATGTGCGAGCTGCCCAAGGAAGTGCGCGCACGCACCGACCTTCTCCATGCCGTGGGCAACACCACCGCCGCTACCGGCAAAGGCTTCGCT
>JALYUI010000249.1 GCA_030853845.1 Bacteroidota bacterium
GGTATATATACCTGATTTAACGGTTCAGTTTTTTGCTACCTTGTGCGGTTTTGGGGAGCGGGACTTTAATTACCGTTCTACGACGATTCAAAATAATTGAAACGGCGCGGAGGAGTGCCGCACTGGGCCGGAGAAACGCTAGCGCTGCGGGGCCTCGTCAGCCGAACCGCCGTAGATGGCGGGCACCGGAATATCGAGCAGGCGCAGGAATACCGAGAGCTGGCCGCGGTGGTGAATGAGGTGGTTGAGCACCATTACGCGGGCCACCATAATGCGGGGCATAGCCATGATGGTTTGCTCGCCCCGGTTCATGCTCCACACCTCCCAGAATTTGGCATCATCCACGTCACTCAGCGCCTGGCGCAGGTTGTCGCTGTTTACGTCGAAGCGCCGCAGCACTTCGTCGGTATCGGTGGGCGAGGGTGGGAAGTGGCCGGCGGCCATGTCGGTCACGGGGCCTTTCAGGCTGATTTCGAGGAAGCTCACCAGGTTGGCCATGTGCGAGGCCAGGGTGCCCAGCTTCATGCTTTTGGGGTGAGGCTGCCAGTCAAACTTATCGGTAGGCACGCGCTCCAGGAGACGGCGGGTCAGGGCCAGCTCGCGCTGGGCTTCCTGGGCCAGGGCGGCCTGCGGAGTGAGGCGGGGGGGGGCAGCGGTTTCGCTCATAAAACAGAAATTGGGGTGGGAAGAAAGTTAAACGGGCGGACATTGGCCGCCCGTCGGGCTGAGACGGACGAGGTCCGGGTTTATTTTAGGGTGCTCGGGGTGCTGTCCATCGCCGAGGCGGGCGGGGGGCCGGGAAATGAAGGGGCCACCACATCCTCACGCAGCTTCTTGCCGCGCAGCTGAAGCAGGAAATACAGGCCAAGTATGAAGAACACAATCAGGGCCAGCAGGCTGTAGCGCATCGAACCGGTTATCTGGTTGATGATGCCGAAGGTGGCCGTGCCAATCACAATGCTCAGCTTCTCCGTCACGTCGAAAAAGCTGAAGAAGGCGGCCGAATTGGGCGTGTTTTCGGGAATAATTTTCGAGTAGGTGCTGCGGCTCAGGCTCTGAATTGCACCCATTGTGAGGCCGATGACGGAGGCCAGCGCGTAGAAGCTCCAGCCGGCCTGCACGAAGTAGCCGGCGATGCAAATCAGCATCCAGATGAACACCGACCAACTCAGGGCGCGGGTGTTGCCGATGCGCTCGGAGAGCTTGGCAAACAGGTAAGCGCCCGCGATAGCGACCACCTGCAACAGCAGAATGGTGAGGATGAGCGCCCCCGATTCGAGGTGCAGCTCGTCGGTGCCGAACAGGGTGGCCACGTACATCACCGTTTGTACGCCCATGTTGTAGGTGAAGTAGGCGAGCAGGAATTTCTTCACGTTGGGCAGCTGCCGGAGCTGGTCCCACACCTTGCCCAGCTCGCGGAAGCCGTTGAGCAGCCAGCCGCCCTCGGCGGCGGGGGCATCGGCCGGGCGGCCGCGGTCGGGCGGCAGGGTGGCGAAGGGAATCTGGGCGAAACCGGCCCACCACAGACCAGTGAGCAGGAACGACAGCTGAGCCGCCCGGTCTGCTTCAATACCGATTTTATCGTGAAACTGGTTAATCACCAGGCAAATCACCAGCAGAATAACCGAGCCGATATAGCCCATCGAAAAGCCCTTGGCCGAGAGCGAGTCGAACTTCTCCTCGGAGCTGATTTCGGGCAGGTAAGAGTTGTAGAACACGATGCTGCCCGAGAAGCCCACCGTGGCCGCCACGAAAATAAACGTGGACATGGTGAGCGTGGCCGGTCCGAAAAAGAACAGCCCTGCGCACGACGCTGCCCCGAGGTAGCAGAACACCTGTAGAAACAGCTTCTTGCGCCCCGAAAAGTCGGCCAGTGAAGTCAGAAACGGGCTCACGATGGCAATGAGCAGAAACGACACCGAGATGGCGTAGTTCAGCAGCGAGGAGCCCGGCACCATCATGCCCAGAAAACTTACCGGGCTCTGCCCATTGTCGGTGTGCGTAATCCGTTTGATGACGCTGGACCAGTAAATCGGGAAAATCGAGCTGGTAATTACCAGTGGGTACACCGAGTTGGCCCAGTCGTAAAAAGTCCAGCCGTTGGTGATGCGCTTGTTGTCTTTTTCGACCGCGCCGGCGGCGGCGGCAGGAAGCGTCGGAGTTGGGGTCATAGGGAGGGTTTGAAGCGCGTGAAGGATTGCGCCGGGGAAGGTAACGGGTTTTTACGGTTGGGGTTGGGTGGGCAGGTTACCGTTGCGGCAAGTGCGGGAAGTTGGCGCGCATCATTCCGGCAAACTCGGCATTATCGAAGGCCGCTTCCTGCCAGAGCGCCCGCGCCCAGGCTACCTCAGCCATACCTTCGGCAAAGGTGAAATTAAAGTCCCGCAGAAACTTGGCCGCCGCCCGGTTTAAAGGACGGCTCATGGGCAAGTCACCTATTTGCCGGGCATACTGAAGCAACTTCAGATGACTGATGCGACGCTGAATCAATTCGGGCCGGTCCAGGCCGAATGCCTTAATGCATTCATCGCCCCGGTCAGTTAAGAATTTGATGGTGTCTTGTTCAAAGGTTAGATGAGCAGCCGGGTCTTCCGTCGCAGGGTCCACCAACAGCGGCTCTTCCAGCGTCAGCACGTCGGCATGGCTGAGCGCCCGGGCGGCTGGATTGCGCAGCGGGAAGTAATTGGTCTTGTATTTCTGATTGCAGTAGATGCAGGCGTAATACAGGTTGCGCCATTCATACGCAAGCCAGTAGTAGCCGGGCTTTCCCAAAGGGCCGTTCAGGGTTTGCTGCACGCCGCCTTTGGGCCGAAAGTGCTCTACGTCGCCGTAGTTATCCGTGGGCTTCCATTCGCAATAGCAACACTTGTCGTGCTGGTCGAATTGAAGGCGCGCCTTTACCCGCGCATCGTTGTAGATGCCCTTCCTGGAATCCAGTAGCTTGCTTCCCGGCTGCTGGCAGGCCACGGGGTTGGCGGCCTGGGTTTCCATGAGTTTCACCAGGTGCCTGGCCCCGCTGCTGCCCAGTGGCGCGGGACCAGGCTGGCTTTTCACAACCCGAATCATGGCAGCGAAGGTTATTGTTTGTCCAGATTCAGGTTGCGCGAGAGGCGCGCCAGCAGGTCCTCAGCCCGGCGCTCGGGGCGCGTAGTCCCGACGGGCTGGTCGCCGAACAGGGCGTTCAGACGTTCCAACTCGGCTTTATCCTTGGCAGTGGGGCGCTTCTTTAGCAGCAACTCGTTGCGAAGTTTCAGGTCGGCTTCGGTTTGGGGCGAGAGCGGAGAGGTATCTTCGAATAGCTCGCTGCTCAGGATTTGCTCGATGCGCCAGCGCCGCACGTCGGGCAGGTCGGGTACTACCACGGTCTGGTCGCCTTCGCGGCGCAGCAGCACCACGTTGGCGCCTTCGTCGCCGGCGGCCTGCACCACCAGCGGGCTGTGGGCCGTGGCAATAAACTGGGTGTTCTTGAAAATGCCGCTCAGGAAGCCGATGAGCTTGCGCTGCCATTCCGGGTGCAGGTGCAGGTCGATTTCATCAATGAGCACGATGGCGGGCTCTTTCAGCGGGTTCGGGCTGTCGGGGTAGCGGATGAAGAGCTTGCTGGCGAAGTCGGTGAGCCACACCACCAGGGTTTGGTAGCCCAGGCTCATGTCGCGCAGGCGCACCCAAGTACCGAAAAGCAGGAATTGCAGGCTTATCTGCGGCTTCTGCGGTGTGCCTGTTGATGCTATGCGAAGCTCCGTGACACCAGGCAGCACCGTCTTTAGCATCTCTTCAACTAGGGTGCGGGCTTT